>JAJZMA010000114.1:3366-4030 GCA_021850405.1 bacterium | reverse complement strand
GGCAACGGGCTCAAATCCTGCACAGCTGGTACAGGCTGGAGCGGCAGGGTCTCAGATTGCCACTAACCCCATGCCGCCCAGCGCGAACGCTAACACCACCGGCGGTGGCCATCGGCCCCATCCCGATATGCAAGCTATCCGGGCGCTACGGTGCGACAGCTGCAACAGATCGGTGACGAAAGCTGCAAGAAGTGGTCGCTAGGGCTCACAGGAGGGTCCCCGGGTGCCAATGTAACTCCCATCAGGTGGTTGGCACCCCGTCACCATAGGAGAACAGGAGAGTACGATGCGAGCAATAGTTACCTGTGAATGCTGTGGATACCGTCAGGCAGTCGCACGACAGATCAACGCTCCAGAGTCGTTTCACATCGTATGCCATGAGTGCGAAGGCGTCCTACGGGTAGATGTAACCTCGGCCGACCTGAAGGCAGCTGGGGTTGACCCGAAGCGGGGTGTCCAGAAGGCTGCGGTATAGCCCGGCATGAGCCCTGTTCCTGGGCGAACCAGTGAGGAGGGTTGCGAGGCAGGAAGCAGGGAAAGGCAGCAGAACGTACTGCATGGGCACAACGCTGGTATGATCCGCTGCGTGGGGCGCATAGCTCAGTTGGTACGAGCGCTGCGTTGACATCGCAGAGGTCTCAGGTTCGATCCCTGATGCGCCCAC
>JAJZMA010000114.1:2500-3323 GCA_021850405.1 bacterium | reverse complement strand
GACTCCTGGAACTGGCGCACTGGGCTGGCATGAGCTGGCATCAACGACTTGCCACGGGGGCGCAAGGTGCCCACCGGCTGAATGCCTCCCCAGGCGCTCACCGGTCGCCGCGGCAAGCACGGGCGCCGGGGCGCAGCAGCCCTACCGGTAAGCTCAGGGTTCGCACTCAAAGAGGGCAGGTAGAGGACCTGTTCCAGGCACTGGAGCATCATCCCTCAGCCGATCCGACCGGCCACCTGGCCGGCCAGTGACGCGCTCCCCACAACTGGCAATTAGTGACATTAACTCCAGATTTCTTGCACACCTCATGCACAGGTTATACACAGCCTGACGGACAATATCGGAACTTACAGCAGCCACTTATCCACAGTCTTTACCCTTGTGCGGGCAAGGCTTGTTGTTAGCGTAACAGTCACTTTTTTTTTGGCCCAAATATTGGGTGCCATTTGTCCGTGTTAATTGCTTGACAGCCCTTTCTTGGGGCGCGCTACACTCCGTGACCGCATGACAAAAATTATTGATCCCGACCAACCAACACCCGCCAAGCTGTGCCACAGGACTGGGTGTCAACAGCCGGTCAAGAAGCGCACCGCCAAGTACTGCAGCGTCCGCTGCTGCGCGCTGGACCCAGAGCGACAGGAGCGCATCCGACGCCAGGCACGCGCGTGCAGCAGGCAGGCTATCCTGCCTCTGGCCCACCAGATGACCCTGAATCTGGGAAACAACCCTGAAGCCCAGATTGCGTCATTTGCACGCCAGAGAGAAGATATCCCAGGTGGCCTCTCCCGGCTCGCAGGCTAGTTCCGGGGAGCTGCAGTAAGCC
>JAJZMA010000114.1:0-2490 GCA_021850405.1 bacterium | reverse complement strand
CAAAAAGTGCCAGCTTCGGTCGCTTCCCGGCCGCGGGCAGCGCCAGGTATGGTGTTGCAGCGCCACTGGCAGCCTGGGCGATCAGGTGGCGCTGGGGACCCAATTGAGGAGAAAGGGCGCCACAGACTGTTAGCGCTGACTGGAGTTACGCCCCATCTGGGTGACGGCTTGCATGGCGGTGCAGGACCTTCTGCCGAATTCCCGCAGTAGAGCACCCCTCTCTCCACTTTGTCCCTATAATCAATCGTCATGCCGGGTGAAGAGGTCAATGACAGTCTGGAAGCTGGCCTGCCGCTGGAGCAGCCTGAGCAGCCAACCCTTGAAATCCTGCGCCACAGCGCCGCCCACCTGCTGGCTGCTGCTGTAACCCAGCTCTATCCAGGGACCCGTTATGACGTAGGCCCAGCGATAGAAGATGGCTTCTTCTACAACTTTGGAATGCCGCACGGCATGACACTGGGCCCTTCCGAACTGGAGGCGATCGAGAAAAAGATGGGCGACCTTGTCACCCAGAAAATTCCTTTTGAGCGACAGATCCTCCCCAAACCAGAGGCCAGGAAACTCTTTGCAGAAATGGGACAGGATCTGAAAGTTGCCATCATAGACAGAATGCCGGGGGAGGTTGGTGAGGTAGGCATCTACCGCACGGGGGAGTTTGTGGACCTCTGCCGGGGGCCCCATGTTCCTCACACAGGCTGGATAAAAGCATTTCGCATCCTGCGAAGTGCAGGTGTCTACTGGCGGGGAAGGGAAGAGAACGAACAGCTCCAGCGCGTATACGGCACCGCCTGGTTTGATCAGGACGAGCTCGAAAAATACCTGCATAGACTGGAAGAGGCAGAAAAACGGGATCACCGCAGACTTGGAAAGGAGCTGGGCCTCTTCCATCTCGACCCCACTGCCCCGGGGATGCCCTACTGGCTGCCGGATGGGTTCATCATCCTTTCAGAACTTATCCAGTTCTCCCGCAGGGAACTCAGGCGGCGAGGGTACCAGGAAATATCAACACCACTGATCAACGAAAGCGCCCTATGGAAAACATCGGGCCACTGGGAGCATTACCAGGACGGGATGTTCCTGATGGAAGGGGAGAATGGCCAGACCTACGGGGCTAAGCCGATGAACTGCCCCAACGCCATGGTGGTCTTCAACCTCGGCACCAGAAGCTATCGTGACCTTCCACTCCGCTTTTCAGACACAGGAATCCTGCACCGTAATGAGCGCTCCGGCACACTGCACGGCCTTTTGCGGGTGCAAAAATTCCAGCAGGATGACGCCCACATCTTTATTGCGGAGGACCAGATCGCCGCAGAGTATGAGCGCATCCTGGAAATAGTTGACCATTTTTACGGAGTGTTTGGCCTCACGTACCAGCTGCGCCTTGGCACCCGGCCAGAAAAGTATATGGGCGATATCGATACCTGGGAGGAGGCAGAGCGGATACTCAAGGAGATTCTGCTTCGTCAGGTAGGCGAGAGCCGGTTCACCATCGCCCCGGGCGACGGCGCATTCTATGGGCCCAAGATTGACATTATTGTGGACGATGCCATCGGGCGATCCTGGCAGCTAGGGACCGTCCAGCTGGATTTCCAGATTCCAAGACGTTTTGCCTGCAGCTATGTGGGAGCCGACGGCGCACCGCACACCCCGGTCGTAATTCACCGGGCGATCTATGGTTCACTTGAGCGGTTCATAGGTATCCTCATTGAGCACTTTGCGGGGGAATTTCCCTTATGGATCGCGCCAGTCCAGTGCGAGTTTGTGCCCGTCCAGGATGATAGTCCGGAAGTAGCAAATGCCATCAGGGATGCGATGCACTCCATGCAGGAGGCCGGTATCCGGGTGTTCCAGTCCCAGTCTGCCGGCGAGCGGATGCAGTCGAGGATACGGTCCAGCGAGCTGCGCAAGGTCCCTTACATTGTCGTGATAGGGAAAAGGGATGTGGAGCGTGGCGATAACGTCGTTACCGTTCGGGACACGCGGAGAAACAGCCAGGCCACTCTTCCGCTGACTGCGCTAACCACGCAACTTGTCACTGAGATCAACGAACGCCGCCTCCCAGGTAGCTGATACAAGCCTTGGCCCGAACAAGTCGACTGCTTGCGTTCGTAGCAAAGGAGTTTCCGGAGCATGGAGATGCCCTGGACCTGATAAAGAGTGGATCAATAGCTGTCAACGGCATTGTGGTGCAGAACCCTGACAGCATGGTCAATAGAGAGTCAACAGTAAGCCTGGTGCATCCGCGCCAGCTACGAGGAGTACGGAAGCTTGGAGAAGCGCTCAAGGCATTTCGCATAAACCCTCTCGGGTGGACAGCACTTGACATCGGCGCTGCCGCTGGTGGCTTTACCCAATGCCTGCTGGATGCTGGAGCTGCCCGCGTGTATGCAGTTGATGTTGGACATGGACAACTCAGCTCTCGGCTTCGTCTCGATAGCCGTGTCATTGTGATGGAAAATACCAATATCGCAGCTCTCTCGCCCAGCATTG
>JAJZMA010000092.1 GCA_021850405.1 bacterium | reverse complement strand
GTGTACACACCATCCACATCGGTGTAGATCTCGGTGGTCGCCGTATCATTAAAAAAAGCGAGCGCTACAGCGGTGGTGTCAGACCCGCCGCGGCCGAGGGTGGTTATGTCCAGCTCCTTGGTGGCACCCTGGAAGCCAGCCACGACCGGAATTGCCTGCTGCCCCAGCGCAGACAGGATCCTGGTTGGCGTGATGTCCGCAATCCTTGCGTGCCGGTGGGGGCCATGAGTGGTTATTCCTGCCTGCAAACCAGTAAGCGAGATCGCATCAACCCCCTGTTCGTGCAGAGCCATGGCGAGCAGAGGCGCTGTGATGTTCTCGCCAGTTGAGAGGAGCATGTCCAGTTCCCTGCCCGATGGAGCTGGTGCGATCCGCTGTGCCAGCGAAAGCAGCTGGTCGGTGGTGTTTCCCATGGCGCTCACGACTATGACCATTCCGTCCCATCGCTCGCGGTCCCGTGCAGTTTTCTGGGCGATCCGCTTCAGGCGGCTTGGGGTTGCAACACTGCTGCCGCCAAATTTCTGGATGGTTATCCTTGAGTCGGAATCCTTTGCGAGAGCCGTCACACCAGTTCCCCCTGGACTGTAAGCCCGGGCCGGTCGATCTGGCAGTGAATAGCCCTTCCCCTGGTTCCTGTCGCCCGGCCCTGCTCTTCCATGGCGGCGGCAACCCTGTCCACTCCTCCGGTGACAAGGGCACACACCGATGGGCCAGCCCCGGAGAGGCAGGCCCCAAGTGCTCCAGCAGCTGTTGCTGCACTCATGATCCCGGGCACAAAGGGGTATAGCCCGTAGCGGGCATCCTGGTGCAGCTGGTCTTCGAGTGCCTGTCTTAACCTGCCGTTCTGATTGGTGAGCAGCGCCCATACCAGCAGCGCAGTATTTCCCAGGTTGTGAACCGCAGCAGCGCGGTCCACAGTTGGTGGCAGCACTGCACGGGCTGCTTTTGTTGGCAAGGACATCTCTGGAACAAATATCACGACAGAAAGATCCGGCACTGGTTCAATCCTTGCAGGGTTGCCGCTGGAAGGAGCAATTGTGATGCCACCGTAAACTGCGGCAGCCACGTTGTCCGGGTGGCCCTCAGTCTGGGCGGCCCGGTGAAATATTACATCCCTGTCAATGGTCTGGCCCTGCATGGCGGCCACAGCGGCAAATGCACAGACGAGTGCTGCTGCGCTTGACCCCATACCGGCGTCAAACGGAATTTCGCTCTCCACCGTAATTGCAAAGCCCGGAAGCTCCATTTGTAATTCCCTGAAGGCAGACACAATGGTTGTCTCTACAAGGTCTTCTCTCGTCCTGGTTCCTGCAGGAGAGCTTCCCTGCCCCCCTGCGTCCGTAGCTTTAAGGGACCGATTCTCAAGGGAGAAGTGCTCTGCAGGCTCACAGTGGAGCACAATCCGGGGAGAAACTGCAGCGCCCAGCACATCAAAACCTGGTCCCAGATTGCCTACACTCCCCGGGGCCGAGATTGTCAGTGTCATAACGGGACAAGCTTGCAGGCTTTCGCAAGCCCTGCGAGGTCACCATCAAAGTCAATCGAGCTGTGGCCATGGGGCTCCACTGAGGGATCTTTCAGGCCATGTCCTGTGAGGACGCACACTGCCGAACTGTCCCTGGGCAGACGGTTCTCCGAAAGCAGGCGGCCCAGTATTGCCACAGATGTGGCCGAGGCCGGTTCACAGAACACCCCCTCTGCCCGTGCAAGCAGTCGCTGTGCAGAAAGGATATCCTCGTCCTCCACCATATCAATGATGCCGTCTGATTCCCCAAGCGCAGCCAGCGCCTGTTTCCATGACGCAGGGTTGCCGATCCGGATGGCCGAGGCCACTGTTTCTGGCGATTCAACCGGATGGCCCAGCACAATGGGGGCTGCTCCTGCTGCCTGTCCTCCGATCATCCGCGGTGTGGATGGTATCCTGCCGGCAGCCTTATCCTCGACAAACCCCTTCCAGTAGGCAGTGATGTTGCCAGCGTTTCCAACTGGAAGCACCAGCAGGTCTGGGGCCTGGCCCAGCTCGTCAACAATTTCGAATGCTGCAGTTTTCTGGCCTTCGATCCGGTAGGGGTTGATACTGTTCACAATTGCAACCCGGTAGGCGGCACCGAGACTGCGCACCAGGCTAAGTGCTGTATCGAAGGAGCCGCCCACCGAGACAACCGTAGCGCCATGCATCTGCGCCTGGAGGAGCTTGCTTTTCGAGATTTTCCCCTTTGGCACCAGGATGAGACACGACAGGCCTGCGCGCGCAGCATATGCCGCAGCTGAGGCGCTGGTGTTGCCGGTCGAAGCGCAGATGACGCAGGTTGCACCCTCTTCTACCGCCTTCGCAATTGCAACTACCATCCCCCGATCCTTGAATGATCCAGTTGGGTTCATTCCTTCAAATTTCAGGTACAGGGAGGAGAGGCCCAGTGTTGCGGCGAGACGGGGAGCAGGGATACATGGCGTGCTGCCCTCCGAGAGGCTGATCATTGGCGTGTCTTTTGTCAGTGGCAGCCGTGCACCATACCGGGCGAGTACGCCAGCGCGGGTGGAATTTTCCCTATTTTCCATGTCTTGTCCTCTCTATTGTTCCCTTGTCTGTATCGCCCTGATCCAGACAGCGCTTCCCCTCGGGTGGAGTTGTGATCTGCTTCCTGCCTGGGTGTGCTTCAAGGACAGGCAAGAGGGCAAAGCTCTCGTCACATGGGAGGGAACCATCCTGTAGCGACAGTTCTTTACCGATGCTCTCTACCAGGCATGCCCAGTGTGTTTTGCTATGTGCGATTCTCCCTTTTTCTGCCGTCGTGAAATGGATACTGTCCATCCGCGTGGAGTCCACCGGAAGGTTCGAACCTGTTTCGTCTCCCCTTACCGCAAATCCGCTTGCGGCAAGCCGTGCGATGGCCGCTTGCGGTGTCCCCGCTCCTGTCGCCAGCCACCTATTGGGGGTACCGCACGGGGTAGCATGGACCGGCTCTTCCAGCCCAGTGAGCGCTGGTCGGACGTTGTCCTTCCTGCTGCCGGTAAGGCACGCATTCAGGTCGTTCAGTACGGCACTGGTGGTCGCCTTGCCCCCAGCGCCAGCACCACTCACGAATGTGGTGCCAGCAAGGTCCGAATACACAACTAGGCCGCACCCGGTGGCTGGCAGAGTGGCAAGTGGGTGACCCAGTTCGCATGCTCCCAGTCCACACCATATCCCTGTAGTGCCCCTGGTGTTGACTGGAGTGCATATGGCAACTGGTGCCAGGGCCAGGCCCAGGCTTCGCGCAGGGAGAGCTGTTTTTGCAGCCAGCGTGGTCACCCCCGGAGCAAGTGTTGCAACCTGCCTGTTTCCTGGCCAGGCCAGGTGTGAGAGAAGCCTGGCCTTGTCCAGGGCGTCCTGCCCGGAGAGGTCTCGCGATGGATCTGCTTCAGCCATTCCCTCTGCCCTGGCTATCTGAAGTGCACTCTCCAGCGACTGACCCATGCCTGCCAGCTGCAGTACCAGATTGCTGGTGGCGTTGAGCACACCGGTCAGACCCAGGATCTGGTCACAGGAAAGTGCATGTTCCATCATTTCGATCATTGGCACGGCCCCCCCTACACATGCGGAAAAGTAAATCCCGGTTCCACTTCTGGCGGCAGCAGCCTGTAAGTCGTTCCAGTGGAGTGCCAGCAGCTCCTTGTTGGCAGTGATGACTGGAATTCCACGCGCAAGCGCAGTCAGGCAGGCGTTGAGCGCTGGCTCTTCTCCCCCCATGACATCAATAAGTATTGTTACCTCGGGATTGCCCGCAAGTGAGACAGCATCCGTGGTAAGAGGGATTTTTTCGAAAACAGCGGGCCGCTTTCTCTGTGGGTCCCGGATTGCAGCCCCTACGATGCGTGGGGTGGGAAGGAAAGGCAGGGTACCTGGATCGCAGAGTCGCGACACAACTGCAGTGCCTACAGTCCCTGCACCAAGCAGTCCTATTCCCTCTGTGCTTTCGGTTGGCGCAGGGTTGGGTGCCAGGCCATCTGTGGGACGCACTCCTGTATCCATAGATGGCGATTGTATGAGACCAGCCC
>JAJZMA010000164.1 GCA_021850405.1 bacterium | reverse complement strand
ATGACGCTCTGGATGCTGCGCTCCACCAATCAGGCCCCAAAGCACCCCACGACGATTACTGAGCCATCCGTGGTTTCCCAGCTGGAGGATCCTGAGTACATCACGCGGATGCTCGAGCTGTATCTGCCCGGACGAGACCATGAGGCTCCCGTGCGCAGGCGGATACTTGCACTCATGTCTGAACTTTCTGGTGTCCCGATCAAGTCGGTAAAGGAGCTTTTGCCTCTTATTCGTAGCCTTGAGCCTGCGGCCTGACCTGCCTGACCGCAGTTGCAGGTTTGGGCTGGCACCTGGGGTGGGGTTATGACTGTGGGTCTATAGCGGGCGGCATCTTCCTATAATTGGAATATGGCTGAAGGCGAGCGCAGGTGTGTCAGAGCCCGCATCTCCGGGCGGGTACAGGGGGTTGGCTTTCGTGCGTTTGTCATTGGCCTTGGGAAGGATCTGGGACTGTCTGGCTGGATCTCAAACCAGCCCCATGGCGAGGTTGAGGTGCTGCTGGAGGGTGGCCGTGCTGAGGTGGGCCGGGCTATTGAGGCGGTCTGGCGCGGCCCGCTCCTGGCAAGGGTGGACAATGTCACTATTGAAGAGATCAGTCCACAGGGGCTGGATGGACCAGTGCGGGTGAGGTGAGGTGAGATGATCTTGCAGTTTGCAGAGAGGATGGGGCAGATAGGAACAGAATCTGCATTTGAGGTGCTCGCGGAGGCCAAGCGGCTCGAGGCAGGCGGGATGGATATGGTCCATCTTGAGATTGGGGAGCCAGATTTCGACACGCCGGAAAATATTGTGGATGCTGCCGTTGCAGCCATGCGTGGTGGGTCAACCCATTACACTCCAGCCGGTGGGATACCTGAGGTCAGGGCGGCTACCGCCGCCTATGTGGCAAGGCGCACCGGGACCAAACCCGAGGCAGAAAATGTAGTCTTGGTTCCAGGGAGCAAGAACATCCTGCACTTTGCCCTGCTTGCGCTGGTCAATAGTGGGGATGAGGTTATAGTGCCAGACCCTGGCTACCCCATCTATGCATCGCTTGCCAGTTTTGTTGGGGCCCGGGTTGTATCGTTGCCGATCCGGCAGTCAAATGATTTCCGGATCGACTGCGATGAGCTGGAGCGCCTGATTACACCAAGGACCAGACTGCTGGTCGTCAACAGCCCTGGCAATCCAACTGGCGGTGTACTGCTGGAGGAGGACTGCCGGCGCATCGCAGATATTTCGCGCAGGCACGACCTTATGGTACTGAGCGATGAGATCTATTCGAGACTCGTATATGAGGGCGACTGTCCTTCCCTCTATGGAACTGAGGATATGGCTGAACGGACAATACTGATGGACGGCCTGAGCAAAGCGTGGGCAATGTGTGGTTGGCGGCTCGGATATGGCGTGATGCCAAGGCCGCTTGCAAAATGGATGGAGACGCTGATGATCAATACTTCATCCTGTGCAGCCGCATTTACCCAGCTGGCTGCAGTGGAGGCGTTTACATCGCCAAGATCTGAGGACGCTGTGGTTGCCATGAGGACGGAGTTTCAGCACCGGCGCGACATCCTGGTTGATGGGCTAAGCCAGGTCCCAGGGGTGGTGTGCCACCGGCCACTGGGAGCGTTTTATGTTTTCCCGGATATATCGGCAACAGGATGGGATGACCGGAAGCTGGCGCATGACCTGATGCATGAGGCTGGTGTGGCTACCCTGTCGGGCAGTGCATTCGGCTCACAGGGCGCAGGGCATATCCGTCTGAGCTACGCTAATTCGGTGGATAACCTGGAGCGTGCACTGGAGCGGATTGGCAGCTATATTTCGAAGCATTCACCTGTGGCCGCACGGTAGACGCGGTGCAGCGTCCCGGGAAGATAGTGTGCGTGGGGCGTAACTACAGGGCCCATGCTGCCGAACTTGGCCACGAAATCCCTGACAAGCCGCTCCTGTTCCTGAAACCGCCCTCTGCAGTGATTTTTGACAGGGACAATATTGTGCTGCCTTCCGAGAGCAAGAGGGTCGACTATGAGGGGGAGGTGGTGGTGATTATCGGAGAGACCATTTTTGCAGCAACTCCTGCTGCTGCGATGGCAGCAGTCGGTGGTATCTGCTGTGGCAACGATGTGACCGCCAGGGATATCCAGGGAGAAGAGCCCCAATGGACACGGGCCAAGGGGTTTGACACCTTTTGCCCCCTGGGGCCAGCTGTGGTTCCAGCTTCGGGCCTGGATCTGGATCGGCTTGATCTGGTGACGAGACTGAACGGAGTGATAGTCCAGCAGGGAAATACACGCGATCTGATCTTCCCCGTGGCAGAGCTCCTCTCTTATATAAGCCACACCATGACGCTGGAGCCGGGGGATGCGGTCTTTACCGGCACCCCAGAGGGTGTCGGGCCACTCACACCGGGTGATGTAGTCGAGGTTGAGATTCCTGGTGTAGGGATCCTGCGCAATGGCGTTTCACGTTGAGGACAGCGTTGTGGCTTTGTGGGGCGGAGGACTACGGCCCGGCGGCTGGCTCAAGGGGCCAGATGCTAGTACACGCGTAGCGCGCGGTTACCAGACGGGTGCGGGCAGCTCCATTGCTTTTACCTTTGCTACGTCTGCCCCGATTGCAGAAGCCAGTTCGGGTATGTCTGGGAAGGCGACCTGCTCCCGCAGCCACACTGCCGGTGCCAGGGTGATGGGCTCGTCATAGAAGTTGTCAAAGCAGTCTAGGAGGTAACCTTCAACTGCCATCGAGAGCCCGCCGAGCGTCGGGCGGTGGCCAATCGATATGGCACTCCGGTAGGTGGTTTCGCCCAGGCGGGCCCAGCCAGCGTAAACCCCCTCGCGGGGCAGCACCAGTTCGGGGTCATGGCTTAAGTTGGCAGTAGGAAAGCCGATCGAGTGCCCGATCCCCTCACCCTTGTCGACAATCCCGGAAATAGTGTAGCTTCGACCCAGCTGGGATATTGCTTCCTGTATCTGGCCGGCCTCCAGGAATCTCCGGATGGAGCCCGAAGAGATTTTCGAGCCGGTCAGGGGATCGACGAGATCGGGCACAGTCTCCAGTTCCAGCTGATGGGTTCTGGCCCAGGAGGAGAGAAATGTTGCATCACCTTCCCGATTGTGTCCCAGGGCAAAGTCTTTTCCGATGACCATCGCGGATAACCTGCAGATATTTTCCAGCCAGCCGCAGAACTGTGCTGCCTTCCAGTTTGCCAGGTCTTTCGAAAACGGCAGTGTGATGACAGTCTGGATTCCGAATGCTTCCATAAGCCGGTGCTTTTCCAGCTCAGTGGTTATCCGGAACCGGGGACTATCGGGCGCCAGTACGGCTAGCGGGTGCGGCTCAAAGGTGATCGCTGTCGGGACCGCGCCTAGCCTTGCAGCGGTTTCGACTACCCTTGTGAGAAGCGCCTGATGGCCCCGGTGCACGCCATCGAAGTTACCTATGGTAACTACGGTCCTGTACGGAAGCCGTGTAATGGCATCTGGAGAGCCGTAGATGCGTTCCAGCTTCCTCTCCATGGTCGAGGCAGATGCCATGTTACTGCTCATTGCTCAACACCTTTTCTGCCCTTAATAATCCACCTTTTGCTCCACCAAGGGCAATGAGGGTCCCGCTGTAGTTGTGAATTCTGCAGGGGCCATCACCGGCCAGGAGGCCCCTGGGCAGCCAGACCTGCTGTCCATTCAGGAGCTGGGTGGCAAGCTGGGGTGCCAGGTCTACGCGCGGTAGGAACAGCACAGCGGTTTCTGGGGGGAGCAGGGCGCTCCTGGGATCAGGCAGGGCTGCCAGTTCCTCGATAGTGAGCGCATCGGAAAGGCTCAGTGCTCCGTAGGCAGTTCTCTCCAGCCACGAGAGGACAGCGCCATAGCCCAGCAGCTCCCCGAGATCAGAAGCCAGCACCCGCACATAGGTACCTTTCCCCGTGACTATCTCCAGCTCTACTTCAGCCTCCTTGCCCGGTGTGAATGAAAGAAGCGATATTTTGTGAATCGTTGCCTTTCTGGGGGGGCGGTCAACAGTCTTGCCAGCGCGCGCCAGGTCATATAGCCGCTTGCCCTCATGGTGTACAGCTTAGTGCATGGGCGGGACCTGCT
>JAJZMA010000042.1 GCA_021850405.1 bacterium | reverse complement strand
ACAGACCATGCCGAGCAGGGTGAGCCCGGCCTAAATGGCTATTCCAGGTGTCTAGTGGGGTGGCAGGCATCCAGGTCACCTCGCACAGATCTGCCCCTGGATGCGCTGGAGATGGCGATCTGGGGACGTGGTGGCAGGCTGGACGGTCTGGTCCACCACAGTGACCGTGGGGTCCAGGAATTTGCCGGTGGAGAAATCGCCAGGGACCCTCCTGGAAGAACAGGTAAGTCATCGTCCGGCTCCAGCACCGGCAACAGGGCCAGCCAGGCTCCACTGGGCTCACCGGCCTGGCGACTGAGATCCTTTCAGGGTAACCCAGATCGTCCACTGGTATTCTTTTCATTGACTATTGATCCCGCCCCTGCCTATAGTCCTGTCGGTATTGATACTCTTTTTTGCCCTTACGGGTGCAGTAGCGGGAGGGGCGCATGACCAGGGATGTGGCTGTCGGCAGGAGGTACGGCTGTACTGTGCCCCTTGCCCCTGGTTTTTCGGAGAAGCTTGCCACTGTGTCTGGGTTCACCGGCAGCGACAGGTCCCTTGGGGCAGCCATCCAGCTATTCTCGGCAGCGTTCGATCAGCTTCTTGCTGACCCAGCCATGGGGCTCGAACTGGCAGGCCTTATCCATTCTTTCCAGGAGTTCCAGTTTGCTCCAGACACTGACTGGGCAGCGGTTGGAGAGCTGGAGGTAGCGGCCGAGATAACTTCTGTGTCCCTGCGGCGCGGTATGCGGCTCATTGAGGTGGCGTTGACAGCAAGTGCTGGGGGAGGGCCGCTTCTTTCGGGCGAAACCAGAATCATGGCCCGGGCCCACAAAGCAGGTGAGGAGGATCATGGATTCGGGGCATAGCGATGGGCTCGATGGGATGGCCGATTCTGGTTTTGAATTTGGTCCGGGTGAACTTTCGTTCGATGCAGACCGGGTAACAGAGTATGCTGAACTGTCTGGTGACCACAATCCGATCCATCTCGACCAGGACTATGCCAGGGCACAGGGGCTTGCCGGCCCCATTGTGCACGGTATGCTGCTTCTTTCTGGCGTCTGTGGCATTGCGCAGGGATGGGCTGGCAGCAATGCCCGGCTGGTGTCGGTCAGTTGCAGGTTTCACCGTCCGTTGCTTGTGGGAGGGAGGCTGATGGTCTATGGCCGGGTGATAGCCAGAAGCAGCACCAGCATCGACATTGGGATTGAGGCAGTTTCAGATGCGGACGAAAAAGTGCTGACCCGTTCGCAGGCAGCGTTCAGAATTAGCAGCAATGGTCAGCCGTAAAAAGGTAAAAGGAAGCATCGATGTCCCTCGACTTTAGTTTGACGCCCGAACAGGAGGAGATCCGTAACCTCGCGCATGACTTTGCCGTCAATGAGATGCGCCCCAAGGCAGCCTACTTTGATGAGCATGAGGAGACACCCTGGGATGCGATGAAGAAGGCCCATGACCTGGGCATAGGGCCAAGCGCGGGCTTCCCCGTAGAGTACGGTGGAGGCGGAGTGGACCTGATTACCCAGATGATTCTTTCTGAGGAGCTGTCGTGGGGCGATGCAGGTATGGCGGTGGCGATCAATGCCAGCGGCCTGGCTGGTGCCGGTATTCTGGCGATGGGGACGGAGGAGCAGAAGAAGAAGTACATCGGGATGCTATCGGATCCTGCCCAGCTGCGGCTGGGTGCGATGGGATTGACCGAGCCTAATTCAGGCTCGGACTCAATGGCACTGGAAACGCTGGCCACGCCTGTTGATGGGGGCTACAGGCTGAATGGTGTCAAGCAGTTCTGTACCAACGGAGGCATTGCGGACATACAGGTTGTCTTTGCAACCCTTGACCGCTCGCTTGGTGCCGCAGGGGTTACCGCATTTGTGGTCGAGAAGGGAACACCGGGCATGAGTCAGGGCCGGAAGGAGAGGAAGCTAGGAGTGCGTGCCTCCCATACAGCCCAGGTCATCTTTGAGGATTGTTTCGTACCGGCAGAAGCCCGCCTGGGATATGACCGTGACGGAAATGCCACTGGTCCTGGAGCAGTTGGTGCGATGATGATGCTGGAGGCAACCAGGCCCATGGTCGCAGCCGGGGCCATCGGGATCGCGCGTGCCGCATTTGAGTTTGCACGTGATTATGCACTGGAGCGCCAGCAATTCGGGCGTCCTATCGCCAAGCAGGAGGCCGTAGCGTTCAAGCTGGCCGACATGGCAACCGAGATTGACGCGGCACGCCTTCTGGCATGGAGGGCTGCATGGATGGCTGCCAACCAGATTCCACTCGCCAGGGGAGAGGGATCCATGGCCAAACTGTTCGCCGGGGACATGGCGATGCGCGTGACTGTGGAGGCGGTACAGATTCTGGGCGGGTACGGTTACATCAAGGAGTACCCAGTGGAGCGGTTCATGCGCGATGCCAAGATCTACCAGATATGGGAAGGTACTGCTGAGATACAGCGACTGGTGATAAGCAGGTATCTCCTGGGCGAGCGGCGCGCCAGGAGTGTAGCCAGGCCTGAAGGGCAGAAGACGCCGGTCGGATAGCTCTGCTGCGCCCTTGCCCTTATGCCATTAAGTTAGTGGTGCAACAGCTGGATGAGGTTGGACCAGACGGTAACAGTCCCAATGGCAGCTACTGCCCAGGCGAGGGGGAGAGAGAGCCGGAGTGGCAGCCGTCGGCAATTGACTATAAGCACCACTGAGACGCCAAGTTTGGCAGCAACGGTGGCAAGCGGTCCAAATGAGCCAAGAGCCACAGCCATGAGTGGATTTTCCTCAACCAGGCCATGCTGGAGGCCCAGCATGGTAGTTCCCAGGTCAGCAAGCTGCATGCCAGCAGCAAATGCCACTGAGGCTGTCAGCAGCAGGAGGACCCACTGCGGGTGGTTCTTCCGGTAGGATGCCGCGCGCGGGCGAGGCGCCCTGCCAGCGACAGCCCCAACCCCATAGGCAGGTTCCACCTGGCGGCCCCGCCATCTGGTCGTTGCTGGCTGGCTTTGCATCGCTCGTTACTATAGACGGGTTAGCATGCCGGTGTCATGGAGCACAGGGGCTAGTGTTACGGGCTGGCAATACGGAGCACAGGAGGGATGTCCGTGCTCCAATGACCTTCCCCTTGGCCCGCCGTCGCGGCAAAGACCAGGGTGCGCTCCCATTCCCGATAATGGGGCATGACGGTTTAACCATTTGGAACTGGAGAGAGCATGTTTGACCTTACCGGGAAAGTTGCTGTAGTAACGGGTGGATCCAGGGGGCTTGGCCGGGCAGACTGTCTGACGCTGGCAAAGGCAGGGGCGGATGTGGTTGTGACAGACATCCTCATTGAGTCGGACCCATCCATCCAGGAGGCTGCAGAGCATGCCAATTCACCCCTGGCACAGCTCTTTGCATCGCAGAATGTGGTCTATTCGGAAGCCACCAGCGACGCTATCCGGGCCATGGGAAGGCGGTCGGCTGCAATAAAGATGGACGTGACCGACCGGGATCAGGTTCACGCTGTTTTTGCACAGATCGTTGAGCAGTTCGGCTCCATCGACATACTGGTGAACAATGCTGCAACACTAGACCATGTTGCCCAGATCGAGAGCCAGAGTGATGATTTCTGGGACCGGGATGTACTTGTAAACCTGACAGGCGCATACAACTGCACCAAGGCTGCATTTCCCTACATGCGCCAGCGCAACTGGGGAAGGATTATTTACATGGCGTCGGTCGCGGGTACTCTGGGCGGATTTGGCCAGTCCTCATATGCCTCCACCAAGGCAGGAGTGATTGGACTTGGCAAGTCAGTTGCCCTGGAAGGCGCTCGTTTTGGTATTACCGCCAACATTGTTGCGCCAGGCATCATTGGGACTGAGGCTTTCAAGGCTGGCAATCCCAAGATGAATGACCGGATGGTACTGCGCACAGCCATGCGTTCAGCCGGGGAGCCAGAGGATATCGCCCATACGATTACGTTCCTGGTGTCGCCTGAGGCCAAGTACCTCACGGGCCAGGTTATAACCGTAGCAGGCGGGATAGACCTCTTTACCTTCTGATCATGGACTACCTGCTGGCAGGCAGCTATGCGCCAGAAAGCGTGCGCCATGTGCGCTTCGGGGTTCCTGCCCGGCATCTACCCAAAAG
>JAJZMA010000244.1 GCA_021850405.1 bacterium | reverse complement strand
GTCCGCATCCTTGTGGGCAAGACAGGTAATCCGTGAAGCTCCGTTCAGGATCGCTGCTACCTCAGGCGTAGCCTCAGCGACTGTTTTCCACTCCTGTCTTGTGCCTGCTTGTGGCTCGCTCACAGCTCTTCTCCAGTACCGGTTTTGCCCTGTGTCTCATCGGGTGCTGGCTCTGTGTCTCCCGGATGATCACTATCCTGCTGATGGGCCTCCAGGGTTTTCAGAACCGAGTTTATGTGGATGCTGTACTCAATCGACTCGTCCAGCTCAAAAATCATGTGGGGTATGGTTTTCAGGTTCTCCAGCCGGTCGCGCAGCTCGCCGCGTATATATCCTTCTGCGTGGCGCAGTGCCGATACAGCGCCATGCCGCTCCGCCTGCGTTCCCACTGCGCTCACCATTACCCGGGCAGAGTGCAGGTCTGGTGACAGCTTTATTCCCGTAACTGTTGCCATGCGCACTCTTGGGTCCTTGATATCCGCCCGCATCATGGTCGCAATCTCATCCTGTAGCTGGGCGCTCACCCGGGCCAGGCGATTGGGACGGTTGTTGCCGACCTCGATGCCTGTCCACCGCTCCTTCCTGTCTGCTCCCCTCACGCGTTTTGCTGCTCAATCACAAAGGCTTCCAGAAGGTCGCCTTCGTGGAAATCGGCAAACCCTTCCAGCGTGATGCCGCACTCAAAGCCGTGGTTTACCTCGCGGGCATCATCCCGGCCCCTGCGGAGTTGGGCCACCTTTGCCTTTATCACTTCGCTGCCATCCCGCCGCACCCTGCAGATGGAGTTTCTCGTGATCTTTCCCTCTATGACATGGGAGCCAGCTATCGCAGGCTTGCCGTCTACGGTAAATACCTTCCTTACCTCTATCTTGCCAATGGGCACTTCGATGAAAGTTGGTTCGTACAGCCCCTTCAGTGCCCGGTCCAGGTCATCTGTGACCTGGTACACAACATCGTAAAACCGGACATCCACTCCTTCTGTATCTGCCAGGGCTTTTACGGCAGCGTCTGGACGTACGTTGAAGCCGATAACGATGGAGTTACTCACTGAGGCCAGGTTGATGTCTGATTCACTTACTGGTCCAACGCCATCCCCGACAATCTTTACCAGAACATGGGGATCCTGGATGGCCTCTATCTGTCCACGGAGAGCCTCAAGGGCACCGTTGGTGTCAGCCTTCAGAACCAGGTTCAGGTGCTTCATCTGGCCCTCGGCCACTGCTGAGGCAAGATCAGCGAGTGTTACCTTGCGGGCGGGGGCGGCCGCAGCCTTGCGGTCTGAGTCGGACCTTCCTTCTGCCTGGGCCCGGGCTGCCCTTTCGCTTCCCAGTGTCTCAAACACTTCTCCAGGCACACTGACATCGGACAGTCCTGTTATCAGTACCGGGCTGCCTGGGGGGGCTGCCTTTATCCGCTTGCCACTGTAGGAAATAAGCGAGCGCACCTTGCCATAGGCAGAGCCAGCTACGATCATGTCTCCAACATGGAGGGTTCCGGTCTGTACAAGAACGGTCGCCACTGCCCCGCGTCCTTTTTCCATGTGGGAGTCAATAATGGTGCCTGCTGCTGGTCCATTGGGCTGGGCCTTGGGTTCGGCTATGTCGCTTACCAGCAGGATCATCTCCAGCAGTTCATCTATTCCCTGCCCGGTTTTGGCACTTGTGCGCACAACCGGGGTGTCTCCGCCGTACTCCTCCGGGACCAGTTCGCGGTCGGCCAGCTGCTGCAGGACGCGGTCCGGGTTAGCGTTGTCGCGGTCGATCTTGTTCAGGGCAACAATGATAGGTACGTTTGCGTTGCGAGCGTGCTGGATCGCCTCATCGGTCTGGGGCATGATGCCGTCATCGGCAGCAACTACCAGGACTGCGACATCGGTGACGTTGGCCCCTCGCGCACGCATGGCAGTGAAAGCCGCATGGCCGGGTGTGTCTATAAACGTAATCTGCCTGCCGGCTTTTTCCACCTGGTAGGCGCCGATACTCTGTGTGATCCCGCCTGCTTCCCCGCTTGCAACCCGTGTCTCCCTGATGGCGTCGAGAAGGGACGTTTTGCCGTGGTCTACGTGACCAAGTACGGTCACAACAGGCGGCCTGGCTACCAGCGATCCGGGCTCGGCATGACTGAGGTCCAGGGACGGATGCCTTGCCTGCTGCTGGGACGGAGAACTGGGTCCTCCCGACACAGAAAGACCAAAGTTTGACGCCACCAGCTGTGCCGTCTCAAAGTCAACATTCTGGTTAATGGTAGCCATGGTCCCATGCTCCAGCAGGAATTTGATGACCTCTGGCGCACCCAGGCCCAGCTGTGTGGCCAGCTCCTTGACGGTCATCGTTTCTGGCAGTTGGATGCTGTTCATGGTCGCTATGGCTGTTCCTCCGTACTACTGGGCCCGGACCCCAGTGCAGTGCAAGCTTGCGGGACTGGTACTGTTCTGGCGGAAAGCCCGTGCCCAGGCCCTGTGTCTGTTTGCCTGTGCCAGGCAGCGCTCCAGTGTGTCCAGGCACAGGTAGGCACTTCTGCCGCTATCACCAGACCGCTCCTTAATGATGACATTACCAGAAGTGTCGCGTCCAAACCGGACAAGATCGGTGGCGGGGCGTGCCCGGCGGCAGGCGATGCAGGTACGAACGGGGCTCAACTGGGGCCCTCTGCTCCGGCCGAAGAGGGTGGGGAGGATGGGCTGGATGGCGTATGTATATCAATCTTCCATCCAGTCAGTCGGGCTGCCAGCCGTGCGTTCTCTCCCGCACGCCCGATGGCTGAGGGCAGTTCGTCCTCGGTGACGGTGACCCGTGCAGTCCTGGACTCGTGCAGCAACTCCATGTGGATGGGGCGGGCAGGGGCAAGCGAGTTGGAGATGAACTGCTCCGCATTGTCGTCAAACAGTACAAACTGCAGCTGCTCCCGGCCCAGCCGCTCCATAAGTGCCCGGTGACGGATGCCATGCGGCCCGATGCAGGCACCCTGGGGATCGATGGCCGGGTCGCTCGTGCTTACCGCTATCTTGCTTCGTCTTCCCGGGTCCCGTGCTACCGCCTTGACCACCACCTGGCCGGATGCAACTTCGGGCACCTCAGCCTCAAGCAGTCGGAGGATAAGGGCTGGGTGGCTCCTTGATACCACCACTCCCGGCCGGGCTGGGGCAGGTCTGCCTCCGAGTACCACCACCGACAGGTGCTGCTCCTCGGACAGCTCCTCTCCAGGCATCTGCTCGGCTGCGGGCAGTACCGCTGGAAACTGGGGGCAGGCAAGGAGCCAGGTGCTCCCTTCCTTGCGGGCAAGCACGCCGTCTACGAGCTGCAGGTAGAGTGGAGCAGCAATCGTGGCAATCCTGGCACGGTCCAGTTCAGAGAGCCACTCCAGGATGACTTTCGGTACCAGCTCCGCCAGCTTCCGGGTTGTCGGGCCAGATATTTCGACTGGGTGGCCATCGCTGTCAAGCAGGCGAACGCCACCACTCACGAGATCTACGTCGGCTGTGAGAGTGTCTTTTGGTGCTGCTTCAATCTCTGCGTACGCAGAGACAGTGGCTGCGGCAATCTTTCTGCACAGCTCTTCCTCATCCACCCCAAGGTTGCGCAGCCGTGTGACCGCACCTGCCATGTCGGCCGCCTGCCGGTGAAGGATGTTGAGGCGCGAGCGTTCGCTCACAGCTCTACCGTGCTGTGGATGGTCTCGATGTCGGCAGCGGGGATGGTGACCATCCTGCGTCCCCGCTTTGCTTTTACGCTTATGTCAATGGAGGTCTCACTCACCTGCTCCAGGGTCCCAGTGACATTGTCAACAGTGCTGCCTGCGCGGTAGCGGACCTTTACTGCCTTGCCAAGGGAGGCCTGCCATTCTTCCATGGTACGCAGCGGCCGCTCTGCCCCAGGGGAGGAGACCTCAAGTGTATATGCGTGCGGAATCGGGTCGTATGAGTCGAGCACTGCGGAGAGCACCTTTGATACCCGTTCGCAGTCACCCAGTGTTACACCCCCGTCCTTCTCAATGAATACACGGATAACCCCGTGGTTTCCTCCGCTTACCTCAATACTCCATAGCCGTACCCCACACTGGCGCAGGGCGGGAGCTGACAGTTCGGTAAGCAGATCGGCAGTCATGCCTGGACGTGCTGTCATGGTGACC
>JAJZMA010000255.1 GCA_021850405.1 bacterium | reverse complement strand
GGGAACTGATCATTTTGTTTAGCGATCGGCTTACCGAGTTGCTTCGCATGTACATGTTCGTTGGCGGGATGCCGGAGGTCGTGGCTCGCCACGCTGGGGGTGACTCATATGACGCGGTCCGGGAGGTGCAGCAGGACATCCTCCGGGGTTACGAGAACGACTTCGCAAAGTACGCCAGTTGGCCGGTTAGCCGTCGCATCGCTGAGGTCTGGAGCTCCCTGCCTGCTCAGCTTGCACGCGAACACAAACGCTTTGTGCTGGGCCGGGTTCGCGAAGGCGCACGCGCCCGAGAATTCGAAAGCGCGATCCAGTGGCTATGCGACGGAGGCCTGGTGCACCGGGTGACCCGCTACACAAAGCCAGCGAATCCTGTTCGCGCGTATGAGGACGCCAGGATATTCAGGTTGTTTCTGAACGACGTGGGACTGCTTGGTGCCCTTTCCGGTCTCGAAGCGTCTGTGCTCCTGCAGGGTACTGGTATCTTCGAGGAATTCAAGGGATCGCTTACAGAGCAATATGTGTTGCAGCAGATTGTTGCCGCTCGGAGTATTGCGCCAATGTACTGGTCCCCTGAGAGCGGGAAAGCTGAGGTTGACTTTGCGATTGAACGCCCAGGTGGTTTGGTTCCGATCGAGGTGAAGGCTGAGGAGAACCTGCAATCGAAGAGCCTGCGCAGCTATATCGACCGCTTTCATCCGCGTGAAGCTTTACGCTTCTCGTTGGCAGGCTTTCGGCAGGACGGCGTCATGGTCAATGTGCCCCTGTACGCGATCGGTCCGTGGCTCGGGTCGCTTTAGAGCGTTGAGCAACGTGGGAGCCCCTGTCTGGTGCAAGTTCCCATCCGCAGAAGCCACACACTTCATTTCCGGATCCTGACGCACAGTGTAGGTGCCGAGCAGGGAGTATTGTCCGAGTTTTGGCCAAATGGCAGCGATTGTGACTGGCTGAAGGGCAAGATGACCAGCCATTTCCCGAATGTCCCCGCACCAGCTGCTTTTGAGCTTACAGGTTGCCTCCTGGAGTATAGAACGGCTCTACGCACTATCCGCAGTGAAATATTCCCGAACCTGGCCCAGTGTGTAAGCCACCGCGAGGATTACAGCAACCGTAGATATATGAGAAACAGAAACCAAAATAAAAGGGAGAACAGTTGTCAGCACAATCTCTCCAAGCAGTGGCAGCATAAGGCCCGCGGTCAGGGATACACTGCCGACGCAGAGCAGGCTCCATCCCCCTTTCTCCATGGCCCAGACATGCCTTGCAGCGAAAATGAACACCACCCCTGCGACAGAGTAGGAAATCCCTGCACCCACGTCAAACCATGAAAAAGTGGGATTGCATTGCCCCGCAAACATCGTGCAGCTGGCTGTATATACCATGGGCCCTCCAGCTACATATGCATCGGCTGACCATAGGGCGTATGCAGCACCAAAAAGGGTAAAAGCCCAGGCGTGCCGGGCAAGCCAGCTGCGGAGATTGTCCGGAAGCGAAGGGACCAGGGCAGTGGTGCGGGCAACGCCAGCCCGGGCATTTGCCAGTATGTTGGTCATCCCATCCGCTCCTCTCCTGCGAACATTCTGTGCTCTGTGGCCGATGCCCATCCCTGTTTCGACTCGTAGATTACCCGGTTCGGTATATCCTGTCCAGCATTTAACTGGTAGATCTTCAAGGGGGACATCCCCTTTGCCATCATTGGTTCAGCACACGCGGCCGGATTAACTGAAGGCGTCGCCTGAGGCGGACCTGCCTCTCCCTCATCCCTGGCCCAGAGAATTGCAGCGATGCTCCAACTTCGCCCCCACGCACAGCGCTGTTCAACACCATGCGGACTATTCCCTGGGTGCCGTTCTCTCTCTCTCCTTTTGATCTTGGTTGAGACCGTCACTCTACGAATTTCAACGCCACGTGGGGCATCCCCCGCACATCCAGCAGAGAGGATGGCTTTGTACGTGTTATGTCCGTACAGCGTGGGTAGGCTCCTTCTATGGGCAGCGAATATTTCGTACTTGTAAGCGAGCATCCCGGGGAGAGGGAGAAGGCGCTTGATATGGATGCCAGCGTGGTGGGGAACCGGCTGGAGCATCCCAGAGGGGTGCGTGCGTTCCCGACCCTGGAGGATGCCGTCGATCCTCATTTTGGGCCGCCTGCATTCCCCTTTTCTGTAGTTGTGGTTACCGCGCCCGTTGCCGGAAAGGCCAATCCTGACGATACAGTCACTGCCAGATCCTGGAGTGTCAGCCGCCAGATGGGGGCGCAGGCCGTGTTTGGCGAGCATGGAGCAGTGGTGGTTGAGCGGCTCTCTGCGCTGCAGCAGCCCATGCAGTTTGATTCCACAGTCGTCGCACGTGCGGTCGCGTTGCTTACAGTCAGTCTCGGCCGACCCAGGGGGCGGGGGCTGGCGGGGGAGCGCCCAGGCTGGCAGGCGACATCTGCCGCTGGTGCTGCTGACGCCATTCCCGGAGAAGCCAGGTGGGCAGCACTCGCTGCTCGTTCGGTTGTGTGGAGCACCATCACCGGGGCAGTTCCAAACACCTGGGCAGAAGGGCCTGCCCGGGAGGCGGCAGCTGACCTGGTCGGATCTGCCGTTGCCTGGGGGGCAAAGGGGGAATCGGGTCCCAATCCGTATGAGCCCGCCCTGGCACTTGCCAGAATGGGTGTGGTTGCCGCGCCCAGTCAGGCAGCCCTTACGCTCTGGAGGGAAGGGCGCGTGATAAGCAGGACCGGATTGCTGTCAGACCGCAATATTGGTCAATCCCAGACCGGGAGGCTTCGGTCGATGGGTGGGTCAGAAGCGCTTACAGCATAGGTGCTTACCTGCCTTTGGGGCAGCAGCATGGCGACAGCATTTGCTGCCACGGCAATTCAGGCATTGGGTTGTGTAGTGCTGGCGGCGCTTCTACTCGGGTCGTGAGGTGCTTCTGATCTCGGCTGGAGCTGCGCCGTACTCGGGCTGCAGGTCAAGGGCCCAGAAATCTGCAGATAGCCCGGGATCGGTTGCGTAGGCATACGGGAGGTATCCATATCCACGATCCCCCCATCCGGCCCCCCATGAGTTGCGGACGATGAAGTACTGGTGCCGGTCGTCATATCCGACCGCAGACAGTACATGCCCGCCCAGCAGGTTCTCGTCACTGCGGGGCAGTGGGATCATCCCGGTTTCAGAGACCGTGTCGCTCTCCATGCCGGAGAAGAGGCTGATTCCAAAGATGACCGGGTTCTGGGCGGCAAGGCAGCTACGCAGCTGCGTCAGGGAGGGCGCGACCCGCCCATACCTTAGCTCCTGCAGCTGGTCGGATGTCCGGTAGAGGCGCGCTGGTGGCCGCTTCGCGAGGCGGCTGGTCTCGTAGGGCCATTCCTCCTCCGAGCAGGCGCCGTAGCGGAGCATGGACTTGATCCCGTCCCGTATCGAGGCTCCCGCGTCAGAGTGGACAAGACCGGCCTGTGCCCGCTGGTTGTAGTAGAGAAACATCCTGGATGGAGTCCAGGAGAGTAGCGTTCCATCCGGACGGCCACGGTAGGACAAAAGTGATGCAAGTGCGTTGGCAGTGCACGCCGCCAGCTCCCCCTGGTCGTAGACCGGAGGCATGAGTTCCCTTAGATCCACAGTGGGTGGAAGCTTGCGTCCGGGTGGGGCCTGGGTGTAGAGCTGGATGTCCCTGTGGTCAGGCAGGTCCCTGGTCCAGCCGTATCTCGCTATTTTCATGCTGGCCTGATTGTGCCTCTTTGGAAAGTGGGCCTGCAGGAGTGGCCGGCGGTGTATGCTCGCTATGGTGTTGAGCCTGCCTGTGCCGCCTGAAACCATCAGAGGGAGGCTTGTAACCCTGCGACGCTACACTGACGGGGATCGTGATCCGCTGAGAACCGCAATAGCACACAGCTACGATCAGTTGCGCCCATGGATGCCATGGGCAGCTGCGCCCCCAACAGATGAATCGGTTGACGCATTTATCACGCCTGCCATCCAGTGGTTTGGCGGTGACCACTCGGCGAATTACGCCATAATCTCCAGGGCTACCAATGAGTATTGTGGAGGGTGCAGCCTGATGCCCCGGATTGGACCAGGCGCACTGGAGATCGGCTACTGGATTGACACCGGACACACACAGCGCGGATATGCTGGGGAGGCGGCCCGGCTCCTGACAGAGGCAGCGTT
>JAJZMA010000193.1 GCA_021850405.1 bacterium | reverse complement strand
CGGATTGCTGACCAGCGGCTCCCGCTTTCCGGCTGGACAGAACCCATGCCGCATGTAGAAGCTGTAGGCGGGGAAGTTGTCCTCCACCACGTGCAGCAGGACTGAGTGGGCTCCCTCCGCGGCAGCCCAGCCGAGCAGAAAGTGGAGGAGGGATGCGGCCGCTCCGCTGCCGCGAACGGATGGTGATACCCACATGGCGAAGATCCTGCGACAGGTCTCCTCATCGTCTGCTCCCCGACCAAGACACGCCAGTCCGACTGGGCGACCCGCCCAATGGGCCGCGGCCCAGACCGAACCCTCACAGCGCTGCTGCCACTCTTCCTGGCTAAAGGCGCGCTCCCGCTCCAGAGTTGAACCGAAGGCATGAGGACTGTCGGCCAGCGCCTCCAGACGCAACTCCCGCAGCTGCTGCCCGTCGAGCAGGCGTACCACCACAAGCTGTAAGCCATCAGCTGTCGGCCCACCACGCCTTTGAGGGTGACCACTGCCAGCGCTCATCGACCCAACTCTACCACCTCACTTCCGTGGCAGTCGGCTGGGCAGGGGTCTGCTCCACTGCAATCCTGTGACAACCATGGCAACAGTCTCGTGCCAGTAAAACTTAATAGGAAACCTATGGGGTCTTAAGGTACAGGCCGTCCACGCATAAACAGGGGCGCCTTCACCCTGCAGCAACCTGTCTGTCGCATGGGATGGACGACAGAAGCCAGTATGCCACTACGATCAGTTATCTCCCGGAAGGAAGAGCACGGTCTTGTCGCATGCAGATAAGAGGGCGCGCCCAGCTCCCCAACCCAGTGGATAGCACGAGACTGCCTGAGGTGTCTGCCATGGGGGCAAATTAGACATACGCCTGCCTGCGACAAAAAAAGCAGTGGCTAGTCTAGTCCAGCTGGTTATTGCCAGAAGTGTCCTGCGCGCTATGGCCTCTGCCAGCCCTTGCAGCGTTAGTGGGCAAGCTGAACAGCCTTGACCACAAGCAGGACCGCGCTCACCACTATGTACCCCCTGAGGGCGCCCATGCCAAGTTTTAGCCCGGGAGACCAGCGCACCGGCTGCAGCAGGGCAAGCTGCGGCATGCGCCACGCCATCTTTTCGTCAAGTGTCATCGGTTCAGCCAGTCCGGCGGCGTCACCCCGGTCTGGCTCATGCCTGCGTGCCAATCTCAAATACCCAAGTGCAAGCAGCGCCAGGACAATAACCCCGGCTGTCATCTGGAGAAACAGCAGCGGTACATTCACAGATGGGAACAGCGTGGTTACCATGAGCACCCCTGAAAGCACAAGGAGCACTGTTATGATCACGCTCGCAAGCACATTTAGCCACCTGCGGTTTACCCATGGGCCCAGCACCGCGCGGTCATTGCATAACAGCAGCAGAAAGACCGTGGCACTGGGGAGCAGCAGCCCGGCCAGCGCCTGGACTGCAGTGGTAATTAGTCCAAGTGGTGCCCCTGGTATAAGCACTATTCCTGCCGCGAGCACTACCATGCCGGTATAGCTGGCATAAAACTTCTTCGCATCCCTCCAGCCGCGATGCAAGGAATGGCGCATGTTGAAAACATCCCCAAAGGCGTAGGACGTAGCCAGCGTAACTGCAGCAGCACCTACAATGCTGGCGTCAAAAAGTGCGACTGCGAACATGACTCCGAGAAGGTGGCTCAGGTGCCCAAGCCCCTGGGCCACACCCAGTGCACTGGTGAATTTACCAGCCAGACCTGTACCACGGAAGGCGTAATCGCCTGTGATCATTATTGCAGCACCCCCCGCAACAACAACCAGGGCGCCAAGGATGGTGTCGGCGCGTTCAAAATTGATGAAACGCGGCGTGATCCGTTTGTCAACTATGTTGGATTGCTGGAAAAACAGCTGCCATGGGGCGACCGTCGTTCCGACAATGGCAATAATCAAGAGCACAGCAGCCGAGTTAACCCCACCCTGGACTGAAGGCAGGACAAAGTTGTGGGCGATCTCTCCCCAGTGGGGAGAAGAGAGAAGTGCCATCGGAAAGAGCACTGCGCTAACTGCAATAAAGATAAACATGGCACGCTCCCACCGGCGAAAGCTGCCTGTTGCCGTAATTGCTATAAGCATGACTGCGGCAAGCGGCACGACAGCATAGGGGCTCAGGCCAAAGTAGTCCGCTGCCAGACTGATCCCTATAAATTCAGTCACGATGGTAAGGAAATTCAGTATGAAGAGGTCCCCAACACTGAATGCCCCCCAGAATTTGCCAAATCTCTCATTTATCAGCCTGGCATGTCCCACTCCGGTAACTGCTCCAAGGCGGACCACCATCTCCTGGTTCACAATGAGCACCGGGATAAGCAGCAACAGTACCCAGAGCAGGCTGGTGCCATAGTTCTGTCCAGCCTGTGCATAGGTAGCCACCCCGCCAGCGTCATTGTCGCCCACCATGACAATGAGCCCAGGTCCAATGATCACAAGAAGGGTCAGCAGGCGCGCCTTCCAGGAGCGCCTTTCACCAGTATCCCCCACACGTATATGCCCAAGCGCTCCCTGGATGTCGCCAAGATGCGCACTGTCCAGCACCGCGCTGGAGGACGGCACCTCCAGCTCCGGAGAAGGTTGACCACCGGTCCTTCCGCCATCCTGGGCAGAGGTGTCGCGGCGGACACCGTCAGTCCGGCGGGATGGTGTCACGGCGTGGCAGCCGCTGATTGCGGAGGAACCGGAGCGCCTGGGTCACTGCCGCCCATACTGTCAGATGTCGCCGCTCCGTCCTCGCGCCTCCTCCATGCTTCCGGCACTGTTACCTCCAGGAGATCGTCCACGGTGATGACCCCCAGCAGGCTGTTGGCATCATCAACTACCGGGATCGCCAGCAGGTTGAAATCGGTCATCCGTATAGCCACCTCGGTGACATCTGCATCCGGATGCACCCGAACAGGATCCCCATCCGCCACATGTGCAAGGGTAGCCTTGCGATCTGCCTGGAGGAGGGCTACCAGCCCTATGGCGCCACAAAGAGTGGTGCCCCGGGTGACAGGAAGACTCACCAGCACCTCATGGGACATCTTGGTGGACTTGCTGACCCGCCTTAGTGCCTCCTCTACGGAAATATCCTCTGGCAGGGCAAGGAAATCCGGATTCATCATCCCTCCGGCTGTTGCCGGATTGAACCCCAGCAGCGCCCTGATCTTGATCTGGGTTCCCACAGGGAGAAGGCCGAGCAGGGGCAGCCGGCGGTCCTGGGGGAGCTCTGCAATGAGATCGGCAGCATCGTCTGCCCGCATGTGCATAAGAACATCAGCCACCTCGGCATCGGAACGCTCCCGAAGCACCTCAACCTGCCGGTCGGTCTCCATCTCCTCAAAGACATCCGCCTCAAGTTCAGCGTCGTTGTGTACCGCATGCAGTATCTCTTCCGTCTCCTCCCGGTCAGCCTCCTCAACCAGATCAGCAATCTGGGCAGGGCGCAGGTGGGTAAGGCGGCTGCGCCTTCCCCGTGCCACCTCGCTCTCCCTGTGACCTATAAGCGGCTCAAAATCTTTCCAGTCACGCACTGCATGGGCCGAAGTAGAAAGCAACCCAAACAGCCGCCGGCGTGCGACCGTATCCACACCTGTAACCTGCCAGCTCCTTCCGGAGAGAGACACTTCCACGTCATGCGCCCGGACAAGACGGGCGGCTGGGACATCTATCAGCCTATGGCCAAGCAGATCCCGACGCAGCAGAACTTCGCCCGGACGGCGTTCAAAGGGACGAATGTCCAGCTCGGCAGTGTTGAGGCGGATCTCCTGGGCACCAAGCGCAACAATTTTCCTCGCCCCAACGTAGATCTCCCTTCGCCCCACCTTCACCACAAGGCCCGCAATGACAGGATACCCGCCCTGTCCTGGCAACTTGGCTACTGCGTCGCGTAATTTACCCAGACGCTGTCCCCCAGTGGCAACAATGGGAGCACCGATAATTTCCGAAAGGTGGAGATCAGACATCGGCCCATAATACCGGATGCTCCTCCTCCCGCGGCATCAGTTAATGCACCTAAAACTGCCCCCCCGCCTGCCGCTTTGCCCGGGTGCATTCCCAGTGCATGCTGGGGCAGATCCAGGAATACACCAGGGCTCAACGTCCCCCCACAGTGACCCAGCGCAGACAATGGTCCCAGCTGCCACAGGAGGGGGCAGGAAACGCGCTAGACT
>JAJZMA010000254.1 GCA_021850405.1 bacterium | reverse complement strand
TGGGAGAGGGGTAACCATCGGTCACCGTCAGGGATTCCACCTGTCCTTTATAGTACGTCGGCGTTGCCTTTTGATCGTACCAGGACCAGACTCCATATCGTTCCTCATGTGTGGTCTGGAGCCATGCTCCTACATAACGTATCGTGAATCGTGAATCATGGATCTCAGGAGGCTCAACGGAACGTGGTCCATTCAGATAAAAAAGAACCAGTGGCTTGCCCTCGTACTGTACATACATGTCCTTATACTTCGGGTTGTCAATATACCGCTCATAGAGAAGATTCATCTGCTGCTTGAACCAAGGGCCATCATACGTGTCTTTGCGGCTCATCCAACGGTTATGTTCCGGCCCCACCAGAAACATGATCTTTGGATGTTGTGACATGGATGCGTAAACATCCAGGAGTAGGTCCGTTGCAGCAATACATTCTTTCGCGGCGGAACCTGGAAAGGCCTCCGTCAGAGTATTTGTCCAGTCCAACTCCGCGATATTGATCCCCATCTCGTCTAGCCAGAGAGTCTGTTGATGAAGCACTCGAGGATCGAGCGAACTATATCGCCCCAGGATTGGGGTCGCTTCCTCCCTCCCCCACGCAGCATATCCTGGTCCAAACCATGTTTCGTACTCCATAATAATCTGGTGGTTGGGATCATCGAGAATAGAAAAATGACGAGGATGTACCGTCACATTCACGGTATTCGATGTGTCGTGGCCATCCGTTACTGCAATGGAGTTGACGCCTTGATCCGGGAGCGGAAGCAGAAGATGCGCCACACCCGAAGGCAGCGTAGGATATTCTGCTCCCCAATCCTTTCCATTCACAAGCGCATGCAGCATAACTCCAACTGCCGGCGTGTTGTCAGTCTTATACAGAACCGCGGAAATGACCACATTTTGTCCTTCCCCGATCTCTGTCTTGTCGACTGTAATCGTGATCGACCCTGCGGTAGACGGCGTCTGCCCGCAGAGCGATGGAGAAGCGAGTGGCGCGATCAGATACCCAGCCAGAAATGCACAGTACACGAGAATCGCTTTCATTATTCTTTACCTGCTTTCTGCAACAATCGTTATCTCCGTGCCTCAGGATGAAGAGAGCTGCGGCACCGAATCTATTGCTCTCCGCCTATCGCAAACGCATAGCTACCCGAACCGATCCCGTACACAACAGATCGTGCAGCCCGGCGTTCTGCGATGAACCGTCGCTGCGACTGGATCGTCTTACCGTTGATCAAAATCTTCCTGTTTGCCGGGAATACCAAAGAGGCCCTCGTATTTGCAGGGATCGTGACGGCCCAGGTCACTTGGCTATCGGAAGCCTTCCAACTGGAAGAGATAGGACCATAGGGCGAATCATAGGTTGCGCTGGCTTCGCCGAGTTGCGTGCTGAACTGCGGGTGCAGCACAATGTGGTGGAATCCAGGATCGGCAGTGTCCTCGTCGATTCCGGCAGCATACCGATACAGCCATGCGCCCACAGCTCCATAGGCATAGTGGTTGAAGGAGTTCATGGAGGCGTCGCCCAGCATCTGGTTGCCGTTCCAGCGCTCCCACATGGTGGTGGCGCCGTTCCTCACCATATAAAGCCAGGACGGAAACGTATTCTGCAGCAGTAGCTGATAGGCAACGTCGCTGTGGCCCTCGCGACTCAATTCCAGCAGCAGATAGGGCGTGCCCAGAAAGCCTGTTGTCAGGTGGTTATTGTGCGCATGGATGTCGGCCACCAGCTTCTCCGCTGCCACAGGTCGCAGCGCAGCGGGCAGCAGATTCATGTGGAGCGCCAGCACATAACTTGTTTGGCTGCCACTGCCCACTGTGCCGTCAGGTTGCACAAAGGCTCGGTTGAAGGCATCGCGCAGTTGCGCAAACAAGGCGCGAAAGTGGGCCGCGTCGTCACGCTTGCCCAGCGCATCCGCCATCTGCGCCATCAGTGTGGCGTCATACGCCCAGAAGGCTGTGCCGATCAGTGTGCGAGGTGTATGGCTGCCTATCGCCAGCCAATCGCCATAGGCCTTATTGGTCCACAAATGGTCCGGATAGGTGGCCTCCAAATGTTGCATGTAGTGCTGCATAGCGTCCCAGTTGTCGCGGATCACGCGCTTGTCGCGATATTGAATGTATGCGGTCCACGGCAGGATCACGCCGGCATCCGCCCAGCCCGGCGAGCCTTCGCCTACGATCGTCATCCGCGGCGAAACATCCGCATAAACGCCCGCCGTGGACTGCGCATCTCGTATGTCTGCGGTGAACTTATGCGTGAAGGCCTGTAAGTTCGCATTGTAGCTGGCCGTGCGCCAGAAGACATTCGCGTCACCCATCCATCCCAGCCGCTCATCGCGCTGCGGGCAATCGGTCGGAACGCTCTCAAAGTTGCCTCGCTGCCCCCACAGAATGTTTTTGTCCAGTCGATTCACCTCACTGCTGCCACTGCGGAATGCTATGCTGCGCGGCGCATCCGTATGGAAGACCATGCCCGTGATGGCGTCCTTGGCAGGAACTCCCGGATAGCCCGTCACCTCCACATAGCGGAATCCATGGTAAGTAAAGTGCGGCTCGTAGGTCTCCGTGCCATCGCCACGCAGAATATAGGTGTCCTCTTCGCGCGCGGTGCGCATGTTGAGGTTGTAGAACTTGCCGTTCGCATCCAACACTTCGCCAAAGCGCATGGATACCTTGGTCCCGCGGGGTCCAGAGACGCGGAGTCTCGCCCAGCCCACCATGTTCTGGCCCAGGTCAAACAGGTAGACGCCGGGGCTTTGCTCTGTCACCGTGCGCGGGTGCAGCGTCCTCTCAACCCGAATCGGCTGGAAGTCTTGCGCAACGAGTGGCGCTCCATTGGTTGCTTCCACCCGCGCCGGGTGCCAAACTGTAGCATCAAAGCCCGGCTTATCCCAGCCTCTTTGTTCCATCCGCGCGTCAAAATCTTCTCCATCGTAGATGGACGATCGCAGCACAGCAGACTCGGCCGTCACCCAGGAACCGTCGCTCACGAACCTATCCTGCGAGCCATCCCTATAGCTCACCTCTAACTGCACCAGAATCCGGGGAGGCGGCGGTCCAAAGTTATAGCGTTTGCCGGCAAACGCCAGCGTCGTTGCATACCAGCCCTCGCCCAGCAGCGCGCCCATCGCGTTCGCTCCCGGATGCAGCATAGCGGTCACGTCATAGTCTTGGTACACAATGCGTTTTTCGTAGTCCGTCCAGCCCGGAGCAAGAATCTGCTCTCCCACCCGCTGGCCGTTGATATGAAACTGATAGCTGCCCAAAGCGGTCACGTACAGGCGGGCGGACGCCACAGGCTTTGCCAGCATAAACTCTTTCCGCAACAACCCCGCAGGCTGGTCAGGCCAGGGAATGGTGTACCCATCCTGCCCCATCTTTGCCACAACCGCAGCGGACTGCCACGCAGCATCGTCGTAGCCTGCTCCTTGCCAGTTGCCCCCGGTGACCGTCGTACTCTTCCATGCAGAAGACGTAATCAACCGCCGCACTGTACCATCCGCCATCGTAATCCGCAGCATGGCGATCAGCGCAGGTGGCTGGCCCGCATGAGGATGGATGTTCACCTCTGCTGCCAGCACATTCTCTCCAGACTTCACTTGCCGGGTTACATCCATTTGCTGGAATGTCCCCCAGCGGCTGGTCGCAGCGTGTTGAGCAGTTGTGGCAAGGCTCACACTCTCGTCGTTCACCCACGCCTTCAGCGTCTCCCGCCCGGTAATAAACAACTCAGCCTTTCGCGGCGTGCCGGCTACATCAAAGCTGTAACGATATTCGGCAGCACCCGTCGAAGGGTCTGCACCCAGGCCTGGGCCAATCCAAACCGGGTCGCTCGCACGATCATCGCGGAACTCTCTCGGGTCGTAGGCGATCCATTGTGCGCTCCAGTCTGAGGGTCGCAGCAATCCCATCTCCCACCATGCCGGCCGGCTGAAGGGAGTGGCATGGCCGCCATGCTCCCATACTCGCACCGCCCAATAATAACGATGCGACGATTGCAGCGCAGGCCCATCATAGCCAACATTCACAGACTCAGCAGAGGACGCCTTTCCGCTGTCCCATACATCGGCTTTGCCCGGAACCAGCAGAGAAGCTTTCGTGGCGACCAGAAGCTGGTACGCCGTCTGCCGTACATCTTGCCCCGCCTGCGGCAACTGTCAGGTAAGATGTGGCTGTCTATCTCCAAGGCC
>JAJZMA010000166.1 GCA_021850405.1 bacterium | reverse complement strand
AGACACTCTTTGCGAGTCTCGTCTAGGTATCCCGTTCGGCAAACCCAACGTTTGCGTTGGCTGCAGCATCCGCAATCTGGTCAAACATGGGGATCCCATACTGCTGGGCGATGGCATGGTACAGCTCGACTGTGGACTTGGGGTTTTCCTTGATGAGCCGGGACCAGGACCTGTTATCCACTATCGCCCGCACTTCTGGCGTGTTGATGCAGCGTGAGAGGATACGGACGGCATCATCCAGCGGGAGTCCACGCCCAGAGGTCATGACTGCGATAAGCATTAGCGTGTCGCCAAGCCCGTCATTTACCATACGCTGCCGCCGTGCTACGTCCTGCCGCAGGTCTGAGACATAGATGGCGGGGCCGAGAATTGCCACGGCGATCCCAAACTCCGGCGGCAGACCCAGTATCCAGCTACCGTTTGCTGCAAATGAAAAGATATCGAGTGCAACAAAACCGGCGGCCGAAAAGAGCCCTATCGCAAAGATCTTGGTTATGAATGACTGCGGGCTTTCCGGGCGGTTGGCAACTGCCAGATGGTGCTCCAGGTTCATCTCCCGCTGGAGCCGAGTATAGATCGTAAGCCCTGTGCCCGTCTCGCCCAGCATGGAGCCGGTACTGTACCCTCGCAGGGCAGATATCCTGCGCCACTGCCTCACATCTGGATGGGTAAAAAAATCCAGGTAGATAAAAGCACCGATCCATACTCCAGCGACCGCAATACCTGCTGCGGCATATGGAATCAGCTGCCCTACAAAAGTCATCATGGCAGCATCCCCTGCGCTGGCACCAGACCGTACGTGCTCACATCAGCCACCCATCTGCTCCTGCGCGTTGGCATGGGCCCGCAGGTCCCATCTGGTCCAGGGCTGGATCGCTATCATTTTGCCGAGCAGCCACACCAGAAAGAGGAAGACCAGAAGGGCAAGTGCCAGCACAATCTGTCCGGTAAGTGTCTGGTAATAAGCGTGAAAGTTAGGAGTACGCAGCACCGCAGCCAGCATGCCCCCCATGAGGGCTGCCATGGCTATAGTCACTGCGCGCTGCTGGGAGAGGGTGGTCATCGTCTCTTCCCGCACCTCGAGCTGTGCCGACCCTACATCCAGCAGCACCTCGTCGATGGCGGACACCAGGTCATCCAGACTCCTGGTCCTGGACCAGATGAGGACTGCACAGGCATATTCCACAATCGGCGAACGCGAACGGATGCCAGTCTCAACGATATTTGCCACAACTGAGCCCCCACGCGAGAGCGGCTCAAGTACATATGCAAGCCCGGGCCCCGGATTGCGCCCAATCTCCTGGAGTGCAGTATCCAGTGGCTGGTTGCTTACTGCCATGCGATCCCGAAGGTTGCGCAGCTGATCCACAAACGCCCTCTCCATCTTCATCTGCCTGCTAGCCGCCCTGCCCGAAAAGGCCCAGGGAACACCAGCCACCCCGGCAAAGAACAGCGCCACTGCAAGTATCCAGACTCCGGTAAGGATCCCGATAATGGTAAGCACGACTATCGAAACAACCCGGATCATCACCCAGCGATCAAAGGGCATGCCGACCGACATGGCAAGGTCAGCCTCTTTCTGGATGAGCTGCGGTGCCTGAAACCTGCGCTGATCGGGAAAGTGGGGATGATGGCCCATGAGCGCCGCAGCTGCCATGATGGCAAAACCAAAGCCAAAGATTGCAAGCACGATAAACATGGCAGGGCTGATTGCGCCCTGGACCTGGCTGACCACTGTTGCAAGAGCTGGACTAAAAATCATGGCGGCGGAATCTCGTCTCCCCAGAGAAATGGCCGCACCCTTGGCGCAAGCCGGCCCAGGTTCCCAACCAGATCTGTCTTGCGCTCCCAGCCGCCGCCTTCCCGCTGGCGATAGATCCACTTGTGGTTACCGCCGCGCTCAATGGCAAGTATGCCGGTCAGCCGGCGCTTGCCATCCTGGTTGGCGACATGGATGACAACATGCAATGCCTGTTCCACAACCCTGGCAGCCATCTTCTCGTTGCCGGAAAAGCGGGCGTTCTCCATTACATACTGCATTGCCTGATCCACAGCAAGATCTGCGGTCTCGGCGTGGATGGTAGTCATGGAGCCATCGTGCCCAGTCATGAGCGCCTTGCAGACTGCCGCCATCTCCTCACCACGAGATTCTCCAAGCACCAGGCGATCTGGCTGAAACCTCAGAGCGTGGCGGACCAGGTCGAACATGGTTATATGCTGGCCCTCTGCATCTGCCCGCACCGATGGGATGGTCGACACAGCTGAGGTAAGGGCATGCCATGCCACTCCGTCTCCCCGATCCTGGTCCAGATGCAGTTCAGCACCGTCTTCCACGACGACAATGTGATCGCTCTCCTGTGTCATCCCGCACAGAACCCGAAGCAGTGTCGTCTTGCCTGTACTGGTGCCACCAGCAATGAGAAAGTTTGCTCTCCCCTTTACGCACGCCTCAATGAACTGCGCCGCGCCAGCGGGCATGACATGTGCGGAAACATAGTCGGACAGGTCGCGCACCTTGGAGCGGGACGGAATCCTTATGGATGCCTTGACTCCTGCCTTGCCAGAAACTGCAGGTTTCTTGGCAACCACAACACGAATTACGCTGCCTATATTGGCCTCTGCAATAGGGGCCGCATCGGTGATGGCCTGGTCGCCGGTAACACCGCGCAACCGGACCACCTTCCGGAAAAATTCAATCACCTCGTCATCGCTCCCAAATGGAGACTGGCCAATGAGCGAGATCTTGCGGCCCACTGTGCTAAGTAGCCAGTGGTCATAGCCCAGGCAGGTGATGTTCTCCAGGTCTGGTGCACCGTAGATGAGGATCGACATGGGATAGAGATGCGACGCGAGTATCACCGCGTTGCGGGTCACTGTTGCGCGATAGGCAGGGTTGCTCGCCAGCTCCGAGACCACCGGCATGGGCAGGTCGCTGCCTTGCGGCTGCTCAATGACCCTGCCGATAACCCGGTTAGCCTCAATGTAGAGCTGCTCTTCGTGCGCTACTGATGCTGGCTCCCCGCCCCTTGCCTGGATGATCCGGTTGGCAATCTTTTGCGCTGTTTCCAGTTCTGTCGGTGGTATCTGGGGCCACGGCCGAACCGGGACCGACTGGGCGGCCCCCGGTTCTTCGCTCTGCATGGCAGTAACGGTCATATCAGGTTAAGCGCCCTCTCAATCTGGCCCAGCGTCATGGGGGTACCCCCTACTGACAGCTCGCGGGCCCTCTTGGCATCCCAGACATAGTCCTCCCGAACGGGCAGGTCCGGAAGCTCGTGACCCAGGGTTGCCAGCACGTCCTTGCGATGCCCATCCTTGGGGTCAAAGCCCACCACGATCTCCCCAAATGGAGGGCGCGCCGCCCGGAGAACATTTATGCTGCAGGCTAGAAGCGCATGTTCTGCCCGTATCACGATAAAGGCGCGGTGAAATACCTGGCAGATCGCCTCGGCGGCACCCCGGGCGGAGCGCAGGTTGGGATGCATGAGCGGGTGGCCCAGATCTGCGATAACCACATCCGTATTGATCCCAAGCAGCGCCGGACCAAGCTTGTGGAGGGCCTCACTCATCTCATACCCGGGAGAATCGCCATGCAGCCCTGGCACCACCATAAGATTGGGACGCCCAGGGACTGGTACCAGCTGCTGCTCCAGCTCCTCTGAGCGGGCAGGCCGGTCGCCAAAGCAGTTGGCTATCCCCTGGCCGTCCAGACGCAGCGCAAAGAGGTTGGCAATGGTGCCAGCTTCCATGTCTGCGTCCACCAGCACCACCTTGCGCCGCTCAGACAGGGTCCAGGCAAGGCTGGTGCCCCAGAAGGTAGACCCCTGACCGGCTCTGGTGGTGTAGACCGCGATGAGTGTTTTCATGGCGCGCTGCCGGTGGTGCCAGAGCCGGTACCCGAACTGCTGGCTGGAAGCCCGGTCCCGGCAGTGCCACCGGTGCCACAGGCGGATGCCTGCTGTCCACTAAGTGCTGCCACAGCGTCACAGGTGTTCCACTGGTTGTTGACACCACCCTGGATCAGGTTGGCCCCTCCAGGGCCCAGCACCTGTACTGCAAACAGATGGGCACTTGATGCTGCGATCGCGGCCCACTCTCCCTCCTGTTGACGTGACACCTGGACCACAAAATTCTGTCCACTGCCACCGACCACCTGTACCGCTGTGCCGATAAGGGTGGCAGTAGTTCC
>JAJZMA010000073.1 GCA_021850405.1 bacterium | reverse complement strand
GAGGTGGGAACCAGAAGAACCTGTCGCCAGTCCCCACAGGGTCTTTGCTGCACGTCCCTGTACAAGACGGAGGGACCGTGAGGATCACGGCCGTGGGATGTGGAGGAACGAGTACGGGAGCTGGCTGGATATTTCGTCGCGAGTATGTAATGACCGCCGCCCATGTTGTGGCTGGCAGCACATCAATTACTGCGACCCTGGCTGTTGCCAACCACTTGGCGCACCTGATCTATTTCAACGCAGCGCTAGATGTGGCCATTCTCTTTGTCCCCACATTGCAAACCCCCACGCTAGCGACACGCCCGCTCCCCATCGCTCCTGGCTACCCGCAACGGGGCAGTATTGGATATCTAATCGGCGGCAACCCTTATGGAGACGGGTATGGAAGCGGGCCGCCCTATGGAACGGTCGGGGTCGGAGTTCGTGGTGTCGAATCTATGACAACAAAGAACATCTATGGAACGGCAAACATAACCCGCACCATGATCCTTCTGTCCGCATCGTTTGTGGAAGGAGACTCTGGAGCACCCATTGTCAATACTAAGGGGCAGGTGATCGGAATGGCGCTGGACACGGTTCCAGCCAAGCAGCCAACCGCCCTAGCCATCCCAGCCACCACCCTCATAAGCATTTCCCGTACACCCCGAACAACCAACATTGGATCGGGGCCGTGCATACCTGGCCACTAACGCCGCCCGAGACCCCGACCACACACCTGGGACTCTCCCCGCACCCGTGGCGCGCCCGAAACAATGCTTCCCATGGACCACTATCAACTGGGAAGCACCTTGGTGATAATGGGATAGGTTCGATCACCAGCATTAGTCTCACCGCCTGGGATGGACTCGTATCCATTCTGGACCGGCCATACCGTCGTAATCTGACCAACGCAGATCGATGCCCTGGACTCAGTGTAGACGAGTTCCTGTTTTGTACCCGGCAACCGTACGGCTATCTGAAGGGCGGCATACGGACTGCCTGAGCCAGTCTTGGATGCGCCTGCAGGGAAGTTGCATGCCGTGTTCCCAAAAAGAAACGTAGCCGTCCCACCTGGACTCAACCGTGCAACAGGAAAAACATCTGTGGCCGGCTGGACCGTGTTGGTGTATGTCACACCAGACGACGAATTACTGGTGTAGTCTACCCTGGGGATGCCGCTCAGATAGCACGTTGTACTTCCCGTATTGGTAAGCACATACCAATTGAAGGACGTTCCGGCTGACGGTGCGGCAACTGTCAGACTCAGCGACAGATTGCTGGGCTGACAGGTAGGCCCATCGACCACAGGGGTCGGACTGGCCAGCACCGCTATCGGATGCGTCTGGACGATCCGCCCAGGGTGCGTACCCCCATGACCAGTAATAACAATCGCAGCAGTTACCATCCCAATGACCACAATCCCAACCGCTGGGGTCCACATCACTTTTCTCATGTGCTTCATTTCCCTCATATGCACTTGACTCAGCTTCTCAAGAAGCCACTTCTCTTCGCCAGACCATTCATCCATCGCTCGCTCCTTGGTATTGGTGCGCAATCCCTTTCAACGCTCTAGTAACAGACATGCGGACAGCGGATTCTTCTCTGCCGGATATCAAGGCAACCTCCTTCCAGCGCAACCCAGACAAACGTAACGCGACCAAATGCGGGACAGGATCAGGAAGGCTGGCGATAGAACTTAGCACCTCGCGTAATTCAACCCAAGCCTCAACGTCATCCTCACCCCCAAAATGCTGCAGAATGGCGCGCTGAACGAGATGACCCCACCGATTCCGACGGCGTACGACATCTACACATGTATGGTGGGCCGCCTTATAAAGCCATGCCATCTCCTCCTCCGCGGATAAACCAACTCCCCTACGATAGGTTTTCAGCAATGATTCAAATACAGCATGGGTCGCATCCTCAGCGTCCATCCGATCCCGAAGTTCCACCAGGCAAAACCTGTATATCCTCTCATGGTGATCCCGATAGGCAGCCTCTACCTTTGCGTCAACGGTGCGCGACGAAGGAACGCGGCTTGAACTAAAAACCGGTATAGCTCTAGACATTGCATTAAGGTTAAGCGCTCCACGATGCCATTTCAGCACATAAACCCGCGAAGTCACAACGCTCACCACCCAGCCGGAAACACACTGGCATGCATTTGATCATAATCTCCCGCGGATTGAGTCCATTGCCATACAGCCTGATAGGACGACGACACTCCACCGAACCACTGGGCACAGCCGTAGCCACTCTGACAAAACCCAGACGGCCCAGGAGTTACTGAAGTACTGCTGGATTCATAGGTCCATTGCCATGTGTATGGCACACTTCCGTAGGAACCCGTACCAAATGTGTAGTTCCACATACTCGGAGCGGAGTAGAGACCGGCTACAAACCCTGTGTTATTGTCCGCCAGGTAATTAATAAAGCCATTAACAGTGGCTCTATCCACTGCATAGGCTATGCCCGCCGACGTTATCGAAGTGCCACAATTCGCCCCAACATTATTCCATCCATTAGTGCCGCCACTGACGGACGATTTTTCAATGTCCATAAAGACGATGGGAAGAGGAAAGCCATCACCATAAACTTTGGCATCGTTTACAATCTGCTGGTAGGTTGCGGCCGCTTGATTCCACCCCCAATTGTAGGCTTCGGTCGTCGTCCCATTGTAATTAGGATCAACTCCAGGACCAGCTGCATAATCGTACGCGGCACTGCCAGGCGTTCCATATGCATTGTGATTGGCGTTAGAGTCGAACTCATTCGTATTGCTGAATGCGACCCCAGATGTACACCCTTGCCAGTCAGTCCATGTCATGACTTCGCCCAAATAGCTACCGTATGTACCCCCGACCGTAGGTTCTGTATACGGCAGGGAGCTGCCAGACGCGGTCGGAGCGTTGCTGTCAGTGGCGTAGTAATAACCAGAGGGACTGTCGCCCGCCAAGGCTGTAGCGGTGCTTCCTACCAACACCGCAGCTCCCATGCATACGCCAACGATGCGCCGGATTGACCTACCTGTTCTCCCTCCGGCTGAACTAAATGATGGCACTGATTTTATCCCCCTCCCACTCTCTGTTCTCCTAGTCATCCTTTCCTCCTTGCTTTTGACGGCAAAAACATACCCCTCTACTTATTAGTGGTAGAAAACAGCAAAAAGGTTCAATATTCGTCAAATTGGTCTTCCCAGCCAGGGGTAGTGACGCAAACGACACGTGTGACTGGATAGTCGCGCCAATCCATTCAGCAAGTCAGGCGATCTTTTCCTTCCTCAGCTCCACCGGTGGATGGGTGGCCAGCACGGTGAGCCGATAGCCGCGCCGCTCTGCTTCCAGATCCCCAAACTGATCCAGCGCCGCCCGCATGCCAGCTGCATACCCTGCGCCCACCGCCGCCTGGTCCGCCGTACCGCCCAGCGATCCGCTCTGCCGAGGTCCGAAGCCCGGCCACGGCATCATCCGTGCCGCCCGCCCACTGGGCCAGATACCCAAAACTGTAGGAGCTGCTGTCTACTCCATGCGCTGCGCTCACGATGAATGCGACACTCTCCGCCTCCAGCTCGCGCCCCCCCCTGCAGGTCTGGTCTCCACCATCCACATGGAGGAGCACGTGTCCCAGCTCATGGGCCAGCGTCTTGAACATCTGGGCAGGGCTGAGATCTGCAGCGACCCGTACTCTCTTGAGGGAGGGGGTGGCATCACCATTGGCCGACCCTATCTCCTCGCGCCCTGCGCTCTCCACAAAGTAGCCTTCGGCCTGTATTGCACGCACCAGCGAGAGCACCAGCTCCTGTGAGGTCTCACCCTCCAGCTGGTGGCAGGGTGTGGCCAGCTCGGCCCCGTCTGTCTGCGCCACATCAAAGACTGTCGCTGCCCGGAACCCCACGACCGCGCGAGTATCTTCTCCGGTTGCCTCATCAGCGGAGCGCCGCACCATGGGGGCAAGGATCCCTATCCCGTGCTCACCCTTGCGGAGCTGCCGCCCGAGCTTCTGCCACGCATGGAACCCGGCAACCTGGGTTGCCTCTGGCCGCTGTGCCTGAATCAGGAGGACATTTCCGACGCTGTACCGGTGGAATACCGCCTGTCCCTTTAGCCAGCTGATCCACTCAGCGTCTAAGAAGGTGTTTTAGAACTCAAGCGGCGATCTCCATGACGCGATTGGGGCCCCATGGTCTGCGGCGTTTTTTGTCGGGCGCCAGACGTCGCACCATC
>JAJZMA010000237.1 GCA_021850405.1 bacterium | reverse complement strand
TCCGGCTGAGCCGGTAGGCACAGTCCTTGCCGGCCCGAGATACCGCCAGGCCCGCGCGCACCAGTTCGGACAGTATCTGGGACGCAAAGGTCTGGGGGACTGCCATCTCGGCAACTACCTCCCGGATCTTGCGGTATGAGCCGCTGTCGTAGGCTCGGCCCAGGCTGAGTGCTGACCGGACGACGTAGTCGCCTCGTTTTGAGAGTGTCATGTTCATGGTTATAAGTATAGCCAACTACTTGACATGGTGCAATGAACTATGCGAATATTAACAACGTTAAGTTGTCAACCACATGTTGGAGCGGCTATGGCAGTACAGCAACCATCCGAGGCAGCAACGCCACCCATACCTCCACAGTTTCAGGGTCTGGTGCGTGCCATACATCTGAATCCGCCCAGGACAGAGAAGATAGAGAGCAGGTTTGCCCCAACGGACCTGCCGTCCGGCTGGGACATAGCCAGACACCCCAGAGTCGCCCGGCTACTTCGCAGCAGGAAGTTCCAGTTCATGCTCATCCTGCCCAACCAGATTATTTTCTGGCTGGTCATTTTCGTGGGGCTCCTGGGTACAGCTATACCCGGCCTGAACTTTGGGGCTGCCATCACCTGGTATGTGTGGTTCTGCCTTGTGTTTGTCATGATGGTGGTCGTCGGGCGGGCATGGTGCGTGATGTGCCCTTTCGGGGGGTTTGGAGAATGGATCCAGCGGCTCACCTTCTGGGGCCGCCATCCGCGTAGCCTGACGCTTGGCCTCAAGATGCCAGAGAAGGTTGGCCAGTATGGGTTTCTCCTGTCGGTCGTATCCTTTCTGATACTTACCTGGATTGAGGAGTTTTTTAATATTGCTGGGTTTGGGCCCGGCAGTGCAGCTGCGACAGGCATCATGGTACTTGGGATTGTAACTACCGCTCTCCTCTTTTTCCTGGTGTTTGAGCGCCGCACATTCTGCCGCTACATATGCCCGCTTTCATCCCTGATAGGGACTGTAGGAGCAATGGGGTCTGTGGCTGGGTTCAGGACCAGGGACCGGGAAGTATGCCTCTCCTGTACCACCAAGGACTGCATGCGCGGTGGCGTCGAAGGATACGGATGCCCCTGGTATACCTGGCCCGGGAGCGCAGATTCCAACCTTGCGTGTGGGCTCTGCAGTGAGTGTTACAAGGCATGCCCCTCCGACAATATAGGCCTCTTTCTCCAGAAGCCACTCACCTCGGTTATCTCACCGGTGCGGCGGCGCGCAGACGTTGCCTGGGCGGTGGCAATACTGTGGGGGCTCGTCCTTTTCCAGCAGCTGAACGTACTCGGAGCGTATCTCTGGCTGGACAACAACCTGAACCGGATTATGCACTGGCCGGGGTATCCAAACCCGGTTGACTACACGGCAATTATCGCGCTCATTGCAGTGCTGATGGCAGGGATTATATGGGTATTTTCCAGGCTGCTTGCCAGGAAGGACCTGGTGGTTCCAGTCCAGGGGACATCATTTGTGGACCGGATGAGCAAGTTTCGCGCCTTCTTCATCCCCCTGATGTACGGAATCATACCGATAGTAGGAGCCGACTACTTCGCCAGGCAACTTCCCAAGTTTTTCAAGCACGCAACCAGGGTGATTCCCTCAGTGGGGCATCTGGTTGGGGCAGGCTCCACTTCGTCCCCGCTCTATACGGTTCGCATATTGTCCAATACACAGATTATCTGGGTTCAGGTTGCTGTGATTGCTCTTGGGACACTGGCCTCCATCTGGGCGATATGGAAAATTACGGGCAGGGATATGGCTCCTCTCACGCGCTCCCTTGCTTGGATGCGTATTGCAGGGGTTAGCCTCGCCACTGCCTGCGGGCTCGTGGCGGGAATCATGTACGTTGTCATGAACGCGGCCTCATAAGGAGATACAGGTAATGAGCGTTACACAGGAAGAGCTGATCCAGGATTCCAATCAATCGCTCCTGGTACAGGTTATCTCTGACCGGTGCGCCGGATGTCAGGAGTGTGTCGTCCGCTGCCCAACCGGGGCACTGTCGATGAATCCGGCCACCTGGACCGCGGTAGCTGACAATGCACTTTGCGTTGGATGCAGGCAATGCGTGCGCACGTGTCCTTTCTCGGCAATCACGGTAAAGGGACCGCTGGCGACAGCGCCACGGCTGACGCTGGAAGTGCGTCCTCCCGCCACACTTCGGGGTGATCTGACCGAGACCCGTCCTGGAATTTCATCGTGGCCCGCAGCGCTGGCAGAGGCATCCCGCTGCCTTACCTGCCCGGATCCCACCTGTGTGAGGGGCTGCCCGACGCACAATGATATCCCGGCGTTCATAGCAGCCATACGGAATGCGGACCTGGACGAGGCTCACCAGGTCCTCTCCCGCACGTCGTGCCTGCCAGATGTCTGTTCACGCGTCTGTGACCAGGCGGTCCAGTGTGAGGGTGCCTGCACGTGGTCGCTTGCCGGAGGCACCCCTGTGGCGATAGGGGCCCTGGAAAGATTTGTTGCCGACAATGCCCCGACTCCAGCACCCGCGCAAAAGTCTGGCAGTAGAACGGAGCTTGACGTAGCCATTGTCGGATCTGGGCCAGCCGCTATTGGGGCCGCATGGAGACTGGTGGAGGCTGGTGCGAAAGTTACGGTATTTGAAAAAGACAGGTTTCCTGGCGGTCTTCTGCGCAGCGGTATTCCCGATTTCACACTGCCTCAGGCAGTTGCAAGGCGTCCATGGGAGGCACTGATAGCAGCTGGTGTTGAGCTTAAGTGTGAGCACGGCGTTTCGGCGGATGAGATCATGGAGCTTCCCAAAAGGTTTGATGCTGTGCTGCTTGCCCATGGGGCTGGGCTTCCTCTGCGTCTGCCTGTAAAGGGTGCAGACCTGGATGGTGTCTGGGATGCGTCCCGCTTTCTGGAGGAGGGCCGGAATGCGCTCGTAGAGAAAAAGCCTCTGCCCGTGCTCGCTCCCGCGCCATCTGCGGACGCTCCCACACCAACCCAGCCGCCCACCGTCCTGGTGATTGGCGGTGGCAATACCGCCATGGACACAGCCAGGATTGCACGGAGGCTCGGGGCAAACGCAATCTGTGTTGACTGGCTGGATCGCAAGTTTGCGCCGGTCCGTCCGGATGAGCTGGAGGAGGCTGAACGGGAAGGGGTTGAGGTTCGCTTTTCCACAACGGTGGAGCGCATAGAGGGTTTTGGTGGTCGCGTACAGCGGGTTTTGCTGGCACGAACGGAGCAGCGGCGCCCGGATCGCCTGCCAAAAGTGCTGAATCAGGAGCCAGTGCCTGTAGATGTCACACTCGTGGTGATGGCAATGGGCTACCGCGTTGAGCCTGGAATTTCGGCCAAACTGCCTGGTGTTCCTGTTGCAAGGCGTCAGTCAGGGCTGGTAGACCGCCGTTGGCAGGGGAGTGGAATCATGGCAGCAGGGTCGCCGCAGTTTGCCCGGCACCAGCCTGTGGGGCAGCTCTCGCTGGGTCGTGATGTTGCGAGAAACCGGGCCGCCTTTGCGCTTTCAGAGCGGATATGGGTTGCCGGCGATGCTCTTGTTGGGCCCTCCACAGTGGTTGAGGCTATGGCGCAGGGAAGGTGTGCAGCTGACGCCATCATCGCTCACCAGCCCTCGGTCAAGGCTGTGCGCAAGGGGGCGGCGGAAGGAAACGTTCTGGTGACCTATGAGAGCCGGGGAGGCAATACCAGAAGTATTGCGGAGAAGGTTGCATCCATCATCACCGGTACTGGTGCCACTACAACAGTCCTGCCAATCCGTGATGTGACAGTAGAGCAGATGGCTGCAGCAGACCTTGTTGTGCTTGGTACCTGGGTTGAGGGCATGGTTATTGCGAGAGTTGCGCCGGCAAAGGCTGCGACGGCATGGATACGTGCCTTGCCTCACATGGAAGGCAAGAAATTTGGCCTCTTTTGCACCTATGGTGTAGCCCCCAGGGATGCTCTTTCCGCTATGGCCGGCATGGTCGGGCAGTGTGGCGCAGAAGTTGTGGCACAGGCGAGTTTTCATCCCCGGCGGTGCAAGGACGCGGAGCTGGAGAGTTTTGCGGAAAAGCTGGTGTCTTCCACGTTCGCGCCAAAGGATACCGGTGCCAGAAAAGGGTAACGGTGCAGGTGAACCGCAGCATCCCTGGTTGATACAGGGGGGTATGGGAGTTGCCATCTCGGGATGGCGTCTGGCAAGAGCAGTGTCTTCCCAGGGCCACCTTGGCG
>JAJZMA010000242.1 GCA_021850405.1 bacterium | reverse complement strand
GGGACAGGGGGGGGGCACCCGGTCTGGTGACGGATCGCTGACCGATTTCACCCTCCCAAACCAGGTATGGGCACGGTGGGTTTGCACCTCAACCTCAACCAGCTCGCCGGGAATACCTCCCTCTACCATCACTTTTGTGCCGCAGGGAGCAGTTGAGAGGCAAAGACCGCCGTGCACGAACTTTCCCAGGGTAGCGCTAAAAGAGAACCCTGGATACACAGTTCCCCAGTGCGTCCTGCCGCCGGATACCGTACTGCCTGGCCGACCCGTGCCTGTCACTCAGCTGACAGCAGCTCGCGCAGAAGCTGGGTCACTGCGCGGGCATCTGCCCGGCCTCTCGTCAGCTTCATTACCCCTCCAACCAGTGACTGTAGTGCAGCCTCCTTGCCTCCCTGGAAATCTGCCACCGATTTGGGATTGGCGGCAATAACCTCCTCTGCCATGCGGCGAAGCTCAGCAGCATCCGAAACCATGGAAAGGCCGCGGCTCTGCACCAGATCGTCCAGATCGCCACCGGAAAGGAAGAGCTCCTCCAGAAGTGCCTTGGCAGTAGTCCCGTTTATGCTGCCTTTTTCTACCAGATTGCCCAGCCTTACAAGCCCGGCCACTCCAAGCCCGCTCTCTGCCAGACGCGTACGGTGCTCCGTCTCCAGCTTTGCAACATCGCCAAGGAGCCAGCGGCTGGCTGCCTGTGGAGGCAGGCCACCTGCAACAACTGCCTCAAAGGTATCGGCCGAGGCCCTTGTCGCGGTGAGCACCCCAGCCTCGTAGGAAGACAAGCCAAACTGTGTTACCAGTCGTGCTGCCTTCTGCTCTGGCAGCTCGGGCATCTGGCTTGTGATCTCCTCTACCAGCTGCCGTGAAATCTGCAGTGGGGGCAGATCTGGCTCTGGAAAGTAGCGATAATCAGCCGCATACTCCTTGGTCCGCTGCGAGACGGTACGTGACTCAGTCTCTACCCAGCCACGTGTCTCCTGGAGGGGCTTCTCTCCCATGTCCAGCAGCCCTGCCTGCCGCGCTATCTCATACTGGATCGCACGGTGGACAGCACGGAAAGAGTTCATATTCTTTATCTCTACCTTCACTCCCAGCTGTGAATCACCGGGCGGCCGCAGGGAGACATTGGCATCGCAGCGCATGGAGCCAGTCTCCAGATTGCCATCATTCACTCCAAGGTAGGTGAGAATCTGGCGCAATCTCACCAGATACTCCCGCGCTTCCTCTGCGCTGCGCAGATCCGGCTCCCCCACTATCTCCATGAGCGGCACCCCGCACCGGTTGTAGTCTATGGCAGAGCTGGCAGCCGTATGCAGCACTGAACCCGCATGCTGCAGCGTGCCGGTATCTTCCTCCAGGTGCACCCTGGTGATCCCGGCCCTTACCCTGCGACCCTCCAGCTCGAAAGACAGATGCCCGTTCAGGGAGAGCGGCATATCGTACTGGGAGATCTGATACCCCTTTGGCAGGTCCGGATAAAAGTAGTTCTTGCGGTCAAACTTGCTCTCTTCCGGGATGGTGCAATTAAGCGCCAGTGCAGTCAGAATCGTGTATTCCACGGCCTTGCGGTTCATCACTGGAAGGGCCCCTGGCAGTCCCATGCAGACAGGACAGACATTGGTGTTGGGCGGCATCTGCGCGTAGTCAGCCCTGCAGCCACAGAACATCTTGCTCTCTGTAAGCAGCTGCGCATGCACCTCAAGCCCTATGACAGCTTCGTATTTCGCAGATATGCCAGGAGCCCCACCATCTTCTACCGCAGGGCCGGCGGTCACCTGGGATGCCATCAGAGAGCCTCCCCGGTTGTGAGAGTGTGAGGCAACTTTGGTGCTTCATCCTTCCACCCCGAGGCCTCCTCATATGCATGGGCGACCCGCAGTACCATGGCATCTGCCAGGCGCGGTCCTATTACCTGCAGCCCCACCGGCAACCCATCCTCAAAGCCACACGGTATTGAGATTCCGGGGAGCCCGGCAAGGTTCACCGGAACGGTCAGGACATCACACATATACATGGATAGGGCATCGCTCTTGGCGCCCAGGGGAAAGGCAACAGATGGAGACGTTGGAGCGATCAGGGCGTCGACTTTCGAGAACACCGTGCTGAACTCGTTTGCAATCAGAGACCGGACCTGCTGTGCCTTCCGGTAGTAGGCATCGTAGTAGCCGTGGGAAAGGACATAGGTGCCCAGCATTATCCTCCGCTTTACCTCAGGGCCAAACCCCTTTCTCCTTGTCTCAAGGTACATCTCGGTAAGAGGGGCCAGTTCTGAAGGCAGCCGGTTTCCATATCGGACGCCATCAAAGCGGGCAAGGTTTGAGGAACACTCAGCCGGAGCAATCACGTAGTAGGTGGAAAGCCCCAGATCCGTACTGGGCAGTGACACCTCCTCAATGATGGCTCCCTGCTCCTGGTAGAGAGCAATAGCCGCTTCAACCGCAGCTCTTACACCAGGGGAAAGGGCTGAGCCCATATACTCCCGGGGGACCCCCAGTCTCAGGCCCGCAACACCAGCAGAAAGCTGCGGAACAGGATCCTCAACTGGGTCAGACAGCGTAGTGCTGTCCATGGGATCCGCCCCCGCCATCTCCCGGTATAGCAGCGCTGCATCTTCCACCCGGCGGGTAAACGGACCAATCTGGTCAAGTGAAGACGCAAAGGCGATGAGCCCGTAGCGCGATACCCTGCCGTAGGTTGGCTTGAACCCAACTACCCCACACAGCGATGCTGGCTGGCGAATGGAACCACCCGTATCAGTGCCCAGGCTACAGGGGACGCTGCGTGCTGCCACAGTGGCAGCACTCCCGCCGCTGCTGCCGCCCGGAGAGCACGCCGGATCCCAGGGATTGCCCGTGGGGCCATAACCAGAATTCTCGGTTGAAGATCCCATGGCGAACTCATCACAGTTTGTCTTTCCAACAAACACCATTCCTGCCGCCTTGAGGCGCGCAACCGCAGTTGCGGTATAGGGCGAGGTAAAGCCTTCCAGGAGCCGTGAGCCTGCAGTTACAGGCTGGTTCTCAAGGCACAGGACATCCTTTAGCGCGATTGGGATACCGGAAAGCAGAGACACCTTCTCGTCGGCCAGCCGTGCCCTGTCTGAGGCACGGGCGCTATCGAGTGCATGCTCGCGCATCTGGGAAAGGTACGCATGCAGGGCCGGCTCCCAGGTATCGATACTGTCGAGTGCTGCCCCAGTCAGCTCCTCTGAGGATAATTCCTTTTTCTCGAGCGCCTGGGCAAGCCGGGTTATCGACCAGTTGCCTGTTCCTGCTACTGCAGCCGTCACTCCTGGATTGCTCCGACGAGAAAATGGTCCCCCTGCCGTGCGGGGGCGTTGGCCAGGACCAGTTCCACCGGAAGTGATGGGGTAGTCACGTCCTCCCTCCAGCTGTTGGCAGTCTCCCCGACCCTTGCCATCTCTGCCACCGATTCTGTATTCACAGCTGCAATGGCCGAAATATGCGAAAGGATGACTGAAAGCTCCTTCTGGAGCTGCTCCAGCTCACCTCTTTCCAGGCCCAGCCGGGCAAGCGTCGCCACCTCCGCAACCTGGGCGAGACTCAGTTCCCCCTCCCCGGCACCCTCTTCCCGGGACGAGTGGCCGAGGTCGACTCCAGTACCAGCAGCTCCTGTCCCCTCTACTTCCCTGCTCATCTCCATCTGTCCCATTATCGCTGCACGCCGGCCCCGCCTGCAGGGATTGCCTCCACCTTGCCTGGGTACCAGACCAGCACTTCCTGGGGTGGAGGAAGGAAACCCGCCCTTTTGTAAAGGGAGACGGCACTGCTGTTGCCCTTTCCGGTCCAGGCGGAGGCAAAGGTAACCCCTCTCTCTTCAAAGAGGGCCACTGCCGCCGCCACGAGGGCGGTACCAACCCCCTGTCCACGCAGCTGCGGAACAACGTACAGCTGCGCCACCTCTCCCTCCAGACCGGTGCCAGGGTCAAAAATTACACACCAGCAGATACCAACTGTCTTGCTGTCGCTTTCGGTCCTGGCCAGAAAGATGTGGTTTTCGCCCACAAATGACTCCCTGGGCAGCTCCACCCGGGCTGCTATCTGCTCGAGGCTCTGGTGCGGCAGGGAAAAGTACTGCTGGTCCTCATGTTCCAGGAGGGCCAGCATCTGAGTGATCTGCTGCGCCTCATCATGAGAGAGCGAGCCAGGGTGAGCCCGCAGGATGGAGACCATTCCCTGATAATACGGGGCGCGGCAA
>JAJZMA010000176.1 GCA_021850405.1 bacterium | reverse complement strand
GCGCAGGTCGTCCAGCCGCTGCAGGATGAGTTGCGCAAAGTCATCTTCAAGGTGCCCGCCATGGAGCGCGAGTTCCGCATACGCGCGCGTGAACTGCACCAGGCACTCGCAGCCCCACCCCCGCAAACGCCTGCATGCATCTCCCTTCGGAAGCATGGGCTGGGCAAATCGGCATGAAGAACCAGACCAGTTCAGCAGACGCCCTCCCAGATCCAGGCTCCCGACCGCTGGCACGCAGCCGGATACTCGCATGGGTGATTGCTGCAGCGGCAATTACCCTGCCTATTACCGTACAGGTTCCCCGGAACCCGGATGTGTGGTGGGAGCTGGCAATAGGAAAGTACACACTGCAGCATGGTATCCCCCGGGTAGAGCCGTTCAGTTTCCTGCCTACCGCACATGGATGGGTTGCACAGCAGTGGCTCTACACCATCCTGATGGCAGTGCTCCACTCAGGGACAAACTTTGCCCCCATCATGCTCCTAACGGGTATCGCGGCATCCCTGGCATTCGCCGTTGCAGCAATGGCCATTCCAAAGGAAGACCACATTCCCGGCCCCCCGCGCGCAATTGCCATCATCCTCGCAACCATCATAGCGGGCCAGGTCCTTGGGATCCGGGCCCAGATTGCCACCCTGCTCTTTACTGCAGTTACCTTGCTGGTACTCACAGCCTGGCGGGGCGGCAACCGCAGGATAGTGGTGCTGCTGCCCCCGCTAGTACTGCTCTGGGTCAATGTCCACGCCGGATTCTTCATTGGACTGGCTCTAATGGCACTCTTCCTTGTCAACGAGCTGTTTGAACGCTGGAAGAAAATGAACATGGGTCACAATGGGAGTCTTCCCTGGCTGGGAGGTGCCGCAGCAGGGTCCCTTGTACTTTCCCTTGTAAATCCATCTGGTCCCGGGATCTACCCCTACCTGCTGGAAACCTATCAGTCCTCCAGCCAGCTAATCGTAGAATGGCAATCTCCCAGTTTTCACAATCTTTTTTTCCAGCTCCTTGAGCTCTCTTTCATACTACTGGTAGTTCTCTGGATCTATGCAAGAGATCTGGACCACCTGGATGTGGTGCTGGCAATGGTGTTTGCTGTCCTGACACTGGATGCACAACGCAATGTGTCGCTGCTTTGCGTAGTCATTACACCCCAGTTGGCAAAGTATGGATGGCCAATGTGGCAACGAGTCATGGTGAGGTTTGGCTCACTGGCCGGAAAGGCGAAAGCGCTTCCCAGGTCACGTCCAGTCATGCCACTCGCGCTTGTAATCATACCGGCAGCAGTCATAACGCTGGCCGGAATTGCAGCCGCGCTACCCACGACCCAGCCTGCTTACGTATCGAAATCGATAGGCAAACTCTACCCTGTCAGCGCGACCTCCTATGTCCTTGCCTCTCTCCCACCGGGCCACATCTATACGGTCTGGACCTGGGGAGGGTATCTGGCCTACCGCATCCCCAATGGACGACGGGTCTTCATCTATGGGGAGGCTGGAATTTTTGGGCAGTATGACATAGGCCAGTACCTGAATATCGACCTGGTGCGTAGCAGCTGGCGGGCCACGCTGGAGCGATGGCACATAGACACCGCCATCGTCCCACTCACATCCCAGGAAGCCGCCCTCTTCCGGGAGGCAGGGTGGCAGGCGAGATGCATAGACCAGCCAGCGGGAGCGGTTGTTTTCTTCCACACAAAGCACCCGGTGCTCCTGCCCACATCCTCCCCTGCTCCCCCCATAACCGCACCAGCCTGTAAGTAGGCCGTGATGGACCCGTGTCAATCGTGTAAACAGTCTGTCGCCCCGTAACTGCGCCCGACCGTCTAGGCTGTGACAGAGATGATGATTAATAGAGTCCAGAGAGCCCAGGGGGCGGACTCGTGACTGAGATGGCAGGCGCCCCAGCTGAGAGTGCGGCGGCGGCGAGGAGCAGCACAAACACACCCAAAATCGGGCGCACAGATGAGCTGAGAGATGTCCTTGAGCGTGACCGGCGCCAGGGCACCGAACGCATCATTGAACTGGGACGCTGGTTCGTTCTGGTCTTTGCGGCCGTAACCGCCAATTTTCCAGGGCAGCCCAGCCAGGGGCGCGCTGAGATCGACCTGATCCTGGGCGGGTGGGCTCTCTTCAACCTTGCCCAGACGCTTGCCCTTGTGGCACACACCATCCCCAATGCCTGGATGCGCTACGGCATGACGGCAGTCGACATAATCGTCGCCACTGCCCTCGTATACCTGACAGGAGGCTTTAGCTCGAACTTCGGGATAACGTTCTACGTCGTCATCATCGCAAGCAGCCTGCGTTACAGTCTCGTGGGGAGTCTCGTGAATGCGACGATCATCAGTCTGCTCTACCTCGGGTCCGGCCTTGCAGACGGGGGCACCCTGTCTGCTGCCACCGGGGATTCGTTCGCCTCGCACCTGTTTCTCTATTTTGTAGTAGCCCTAACGACAGGCCTGCTCTCCCGGGAGATGATCCGTGCCCGGGAAAAACAGCTCACTCACACCTTTGAGCTGGAGCATAGTGCGATCCTTGAGCGGCAGGACGTCGATCGTGTAAAAAGCGACTTTATGATGCTCGCCTCACACGAATTGCGTACACCCCTCACCAAGATCAAGGCATGGCTAACCTTAATGCACGAAGCCGGAGACAAACTGCCAGAAGACGCCCGTGCAGAGGGCTTTGCTGAACTGCGGCAGGAAACAGAGCACCTTGCCCGGCTGACGGAAAACCTGCTTTCGATAGCACAGCTGGAATCAGGGGAGATCAGGATCAAGTCAAGCGCAGTTAGCCTTGACGATATCTTCACAGATGTCCTCTCAAGGTTTGTGGAAACAACCGACCGCAGCAGATTCCTCTGCAAGGTAGATGACAAGGCGCAGCATGTGCTCGCGGACCCGGATCGGCTGGCGCTGGTGCTCTCCTGCCTGGTAGACAATGCGATAAAATTCTCGCCGGAGACAGAACCGGTCGAGATGGCTGCGACAAAAGTAGGCAGCAAGGTCCAGATTGCCATATCGGACCATGGCCGCCGGATCCCCGACAATCAGGTGGAGCGGGTATTTGCCTCGTTCTATCAGGTGGAGTCACCTCTGGTACGCCAGCGGGAAGGATTTGGTGTGGGACTGTATCTGGCCCGACAGCTGATAGAGCGGATGGGTGGCGACATCTGGATAGACAACGCACATGTACGCGGCAACACCTTCATTATCGCCTTGCCTGGACATGTATAGGTCAGATGCCATGAATTACTTCCACTTTATGGACCATGCAAAACCCACAGACAGCCTCGGCACAGCCGCCAACTGGAACCACGGCAAATACGAGGCGGGAGGCGCATCATGATAGAGCCCGAGGCACGTGGGGGCGCTGGCCCGTCCCGCAGTTCTGTACCAGCAGAGGCAAGCATCATAGTGATTGACGATGATCCGGCAATGCATGACATCCTCGCCGTGCTTGGCAAGCAGGATGGCTACTCGGTCCATGTTGCATTTGACGGCGTAGAAGGTATTCAGGTCGCTTCCCAGACTGATGCCGACCTGATTGTGCTGGACTTGCACCTGCCTGGTGTAACTGGCTTTGACGTGTGCCGACGCCTAAGGGCGATTGGCATTGATATTCCAATCCTGATTGTCTCGTCCAGCTCAGATCCGGTGGACGTTGTCGTGTGTCTGGAGATTGGCGCTGATGACTACATCGCAAAGCCATTTGAACTGCGCGAGCTGGCTGCCCGTATCAATGCCAAGTTGCGCCGGCAACGCTCAAGTCAATCCGTACTCCGTCCAGGCAGGGTAAAATTTCCTGGACTGGTGGTAGATGTCAGCCGCCATGAGGTTCTGCGGGATGGAGTACCGGTCAGGCTTACTCCAACCGAATTCGACCTACTGGCACTGCTTTCCGCATCGCCAGGGAGGAAGATCTCGCGTGGGGAGATGATACAGAAGGTATGGGGCCAGGGTACTGACCTCGACATGAGAAGCGTCGATGCACATGTCTACCGCCTGCGCCGGAAGATAGAGCCCGCCGGGCCGCGCCCCACCTATATCCACTCGGTGGCCGGAATAGGCTACAGGTTCGAACGTCGTGGGCTAACTGGCAGACTTGCCCAGGCCGGTGACGAGCCGCCAGACGATGGCGTGATCCAGCTCCAGCAAGGCTAGTGCCTGGCTTTCTGGGCACGAGTTACAGGCTCTGGTAGCGACTCTCTGCTCTGCAGACCAGTACG
>JAJZMA010000206.1 GCA_021850405.1 bacterium | reverse complement strand
AGAGAGGGCGTGGATCGCAAGGCAATAAGCCGCCATGCCTTTACGCTGCTGGCAGCTGCAGGAGTGCCCCAGCTGGCCCCAGGTAATCTGCTGGTAGGCACAGGAGGAACAGTGCGTTCCATGGCGCGCATCCTCCATGAACCCCCACCCTACACCAGTAAGCCGGAAAAACTTACCAAGCGCCAGCTGGCTGGCACCGAGCTTTCCCACGATGCAATAGGCCGGGTGAGCAGGCTTCTCGGTCGACCTGCAGCAAAACCGCCCGTAGCGATTCCTGGCCTCACCAAATCGCGCCGCGAATCCACACCAGCAGGTGCAGCGCTGATTGCCGCCATCATGGACTACACGGGCGCCACGTCACTTCTGGTTTCAGGCGAGGGTCTTCGGGAGGGTCTTGCCTACGAAGCGTTTGGCATGGCATCCACTCCAGTTGAGCAGGTACGGCAGGCGGCACTCGCCCGATGGCTGGCACCATGCTCGCCGGGCATGCTCACCGACGACAGTGGCTGCATGGCACGTATTGCAGCTGCCCTTTCCGGATCTGCACCCGCACCAGACCTGATGCAGCTGCTTGTCACCGAAACGCTCCCTGGATTTACCAAAAAGCAGCAACAGGAGCTGGATCGGGAACTTTCCCGCGCCTGGCAGATTGCCCGCCCTGGCGCCGAGATAGGTGGCCAGGGTTAGCAGAGAGACACCCCTGCCTTTTTGCACATGTCTGCATAGTCTGGCTCTGGAACCTCATTGCCCGCCACGATAGCCACGGAACCGGCATTCTGGGCGCAGGTCCCTTTACCGGCAACGCGACCATCACGGGCCCGTTACGTACACGTATTGTCCGCACCAGGTCAGGCTGAGGGTGGTAGGCTCACGCCAGAAAGATGTCAGACACCGCACCAGAACAGAAAAAAGCAGATCCCCGCGCTACTGAGGCGATGCTGGCAGCGGTCCTGGGCTACAGCTCGCTGCCTCTCTCCCTGGATGAGATCAGGGAGATAATCCTTGGTCTCGGAAAAGAGATAGCGAAAGGAGCAGTCACAGACCCCGTTGAGGCTGCCCGCAGGAGACTCAGGGAGCTGTCGAGAGAAAAGATAGATGCCCAGGTGGGCGAGCTCACCGGCACCAGCAACGGAACACTCACAAAAGAGATGCCTGGAATGCTCTCCAAGGACGAATGGGACCGGATCAGGCGCTCAGTGCCCATTGTCTGTGTGGACCTGGTCCCCATCCGCTACGAAAGCGGCAGGCCACAGGTAGGCTTGATACAGAGAGAAACCCGGGGGCATGGACTGGGCTACACCCTTATTGGTGGACGGATGCAGCTGGACGAAGGGATCCATCACGCCATCTACCGCCAGCTCCATGAAAGCCTGGGAACCGCCGTATCCATCCGCCTTCGCCCGCCCCATCTGCGGGGCGTGCCCCACCCAGACACTGTGAGCGAATACAGCCGGGTGCCAAAACCCGGCATCCCATATGATGAAGACAAAAACTCAGTCTCGCTCACATACGTCGCCCTGGTAGAGGGCCACGCCGAGCCACGCTCAGAGGCGATCAGCTTCACCTGGTTTGATCTGGACCAGGTGCCTGGCCCGGAAAAGTGGGGCTACAACCAGTATCTTGTCGCTGCAGATGCACTGGCCCGGCTGGGTTGGGCCTGCCCCCCACTTGGGGTTGCGGGTGACAAAGTACGGGCAAGGGAGACTGCACGGGATTTTCTCGGCAAGAACGGCATCATTCCAAAAGCGCCCACCAAGCCAGATGCTCACAGTCGCAACCAAATCATCTGACTGGGCAATACCGGAAGCACACGCGGCTTGTCTGTGCGCTCCTCTTGCCTAACCGGCGACCAGTTTGCTTCGGTCCCGGGACTGGACAGGGTCTTCCCCGCACTCTGACACTGCACAGAACAGCAGCAGCTCTGGATAGAAACCTGGCTAGAGGCGTTATACCCGTATGAGCCAGTAATGAGCCAGTAAGCCACACCATCGTCCCGGCCAGATACAGCGCGATAAGGGGGACCAGATGAATGCTCCAGCAAGGCATAAGCCAGCAAGTACCATCCCACCAGAAAGACTGGCGGCTAGCCCTGCGGCCAGGCAGAGAACCATCACAGCCAGGAGGCCCATCGTTCTTGCCCTTCTCGCACTGGTCGCTGCTGCAACCCTGGCTGGATGTGGAGCTACATCCACAGGTCCACTCAGCCCTCCAGTCCGCAATGGACTGTCCGCTGGAGGAGCTGCCAAACCCGGCACCTATTCTGCAACTGGCACAGCAGGGCTCTCCACGACTGGCGGCACCAGCGAGCTGGGCAAGCTGGGCACCCCAGCAGGACAACAGATAGCTCGCAGTGTGAATGCAAGTTTTCTGGTGGAGCGGGGCACGTTCGGAGGTGCATTCACCGCCATAACCAGCCGCGCAGCAAGCCTTGGTGGGTGGGTGGTTTCTTCGTCGACCTCCTCTGTCAATGGCAATGAAAGCCCCGACCAGGGTGTAATCACTGTCCAGGTGCCCGCTGCGAGTCTTGCCACCTTCATCTCCGGACTGCCGTCTTCCCTGAGGGCCACCTCCATCGACTACTCCACCACCAATGACACAACCCCGGAGATTTCACTCTCTGCGCAGATTGCAACCCTCCAGTCCGAACAGACTGCACTGCAGAAGCTGCTTGCCAGCGCCTCCTCCATCTCAACCATGCTTGAGATCCAGCAGCAACTCCAGGGAGTAGAGGCAAACCTGCAGTCGGACCAGGCACAGCTGGCCACCCTGCAGCAGCAGGTTAGCTATTCCACGGCCACCCTGAGTGTCGCTACGCCACAAGCCCAGGTCACTCCACCGTCCCCGGTATTCCAGGGACTCTCTTCCGGCTGGACCAATGCCGTAGCGCTTCTTGGCGGCCTGATTGAAGTAATCGTCACACTGCTCCCGCTTCTCATACTGGCAGGGCTGGGCCTCCTTGGCTATCTATGGAGAAGAAGGAGCATCCAGGACCGTCAACGAAACACGTCGACAACTACTCCGGATTGAGACAGGGCAACATCCCAGCATGCTGACACATTGGGTTCACCACCCTGGAACCTCCTGCCGGGGCACCCGCCCGGGTACCCGGGCGGGATACCCCGGAAAAAGGGGGCCTTCCCTGACCGGCCACAGCTGAAGCCCCTCCCGTCTGGGAGTAATCCATCCGGGGAGGGGAAAAGACTAAAGTATGTGGTGCCTCGGGGGACAGCAGCGCTGCCCAACCAGAGAATGCGGCGGGCCGGCAGCTGCAGCCTGGCACGGGGGCGATGGAACGCTGCCGGACGCACTACCCGCACAACCAGTACAACATGCCAGTAACAACCAAGACAAAAACAACGCGCCCAGAGACAGCCAGAAAAGGAGCCCTCCCTGTATGCGGCAAACTGTCCGGAGCTGGACAAGCCCAGCCCAGCGGCACCGGGAGACTATGAACTACACCCCAACCAGGATGGCAGCCTGCAACCGCAGCAAGGCGGTGCTCCTGCTTCGGTTAGGCATTCGTGAGCCCGGCCCGCCTCCTTGCGGCCCTGCGGTGTAATGCAGTCAGCTGTCACTGCTGTTGAGACTGGCGTCGTCATAGTCTGTCTTGGCGTACTGCTGGCAACGTTGCGCCCTCGGTCAGGACTCTGGGTCCAGGCAAGTGGACTGGCAGTGCTGTTTGCAGGCAGTGGCGGCATGCTCCTGCAAAGAGCCCATACCGGGTCCCCCTTCGTGGACAGCGCGAGCCCACTCCTTGGTATAGATCCGCTTTCAGCATTTTTCCTGACTGTCATCGCAGCGACTGCGGCTCCCATACTCCTGTACGCAGGTGGGTATGTCCCTGGCAATCCGCACCCACGGACCATCGCAGCGCTGACAGGAGCCTTCGTCCTCTCCCTGATACTTGTTACCTGTGCGCGCAGCCTCATGACCTTCCTTGCGGGCTGGGAGCTGATGACCCTGATCCCGGCCATAACCATCCTTGCCTACCAGTCCACCCGACCAGTGCGTCGTGCGGTCAGCATCTACATCGGGAGCACCCACCTGGCAGGCGCTGGAGTCTGGCTGTGCATCATCCTGCTGGCCCAGACCGGTGCGTTCGCCCACCCGCAGCTGCTACAGGCGCAGGGCCCGGCCATGGAGATCCTGATATGGCTACTTGCAATTGTCGGTTTTGGCACCAAGGCAGGGCTCATGCCCCTGCACTCATGGTTGCCAAGGGCGCACCCCATTGCG
>JAJZMA010000149.1 GCA_021850405.1 bacterium | reverse complement strand
CTCAACACCTTGTTCGAGTCGAGCTCGTCCTGGATCTCCTGCGCTCGCCGCGGTTCCACCTCGTTGTCGAGCAGCGCTGAGAGTTCTTCGGGCTGAACGGGGTTCATACGGTCTCCTTTGCATGCCATTCTGCCAGTTTTGCGCCCCAGTCAGGAGGGGGGCTGGATGGCAGGCACAGGGCAGGGGTAGCCCTGGACCTGGCGCTTTTTCATGAGGGAGGAGTGCCAGAGGGGCCCGGTTTGGAAGTGCAGCAAGCCTCATGCGGGAGTCTTTACAGGGTGGAGCCTACGGCAATCCTGCTGGCATGGGATAGAGCTGCAGAGGGCGGTACTGTGTACGATCGAAATGACACCATGGAGGGCTAAGCGGACACGCCCCTGGCCCTCCCCAGTAGTCAGCGGTAGCCTTCGTCAACTGTCTCTGAGAGCCGCATCAGATCTATCACGGCCTGCCGCCTCGCGGACTTTCGTCTTTCCCGATACGCCAGTACATCGGAAAGCTAGATCCGGCAGTTTCGGCCCGCTCCATGGAAGGTAATTTCTCCCTTGTCCAGAATGTTGCGAACCAGGCACTGGAGAGAGACCTGGAGCAGGTCGGCAGCTTGCTGCATGGTCAGTTCTTTTGTCAGGTCATTTGCCGGGTCTCCATGCATTGCGTCATGACCTCCATTGCATCGCATCCAATGTCATCGCCGTCCTGGGATCCGGCCCCCTCTCGCGCCAGCGACGCTTTTGGGCCGTACCTCCCGCGTAGGATGTTACTGCTACCCATCCTGTTACATATGTAGCAGCCTGGGTGGACCTATGAAGATACTTCGGGGTACTCCTGCCGCATATCCTGCGCATCCTTGACAATCCGCTGCAGTTCTGAATCTGGCGATCCCATGTACCTGGCGATGACCCTGTCAAATAGCCGGGCTGCCTCTTGTGCACGATTGGTGCGGAAGAGGGATATGCCAGCGTATACAGTAGCTGTCGCTACGTGCCTCGCGACAGCCGCGTCGCCTGATTCCCCAAAGCCGGTCCACATCTGATCAGCCAGGCTGACTGCGCGGTCAACGTCGCCATCCTTTCGGGCCAGTAGTAACTGAGCGAGTGCCAGCTGCGCCTCTGTTTCCTCCTTCATGGCTGGTCCTCCGTTTACCTCTACAACGCAGGGCCGGTCCACTCTGGTAGTCAGCGAGCATGACGCCGCGTCCATCCTGGGCTGCCCGGGCACAGGGAGGCATTGCGCGGCATCTAAAGCTCCATGCCTCCAAGGGCACTCTTCTGCGCCGGTGGTGTTGTTGGATGGTTGATTTCGAAAGCCTTCTTTCCCATGTCTCCTACCTGTCCGAGAACCGCACCTGCAACCTGCTTGGCGTCCTTTTCGCTCGCTGTTATGGGGACAGTCCCAATGGGATCATTCCGGCTCAGCGCGGCGTCTACTTTCACTACCACCTCATCATCGCGAACTTCAGCTCCGCCGGTAAACATCCCTTCCCGGGCAAAGACAGGTTTGGCCAGTTCCTGCAGCTGTCCTGCCAGGGCAGCAGTTTTCTGGTCACCCCCCTGCTGCATAATCCAGGCCTGTCGCTCTTGCGGAGACATCTTCATCGCGGCAGCAGCAGTGGCCAGTTTCAGGAAATCACGGGGGGAGGAGGGAACGATCCTGCCCTGCTGGTCCAGCTCCATGCCAGGGGTCGCCAGGGTCTCTTTCACCAGCAGGGTGGCCGCAGCCCGCTGTGAGGGCAGTTTCAGCATTGTGTCCAGTGCCCGGGCACGTTCATCCGGCGGGAGGGCGAGCACCTTTGCAGCTGCCTCCTGAACCTCCCTCGACTGCTGGGTTTGCCGAAGAGCCGCATCGGTGGATCTTCGGGTACGCGGTACCCTTGTGGCAGGGGCCCGTCGCGCCGCCAGCTGCTGGGCAGAAGGCTGCTGCTCTGGGTCAGTTGGATCGCTCGCCATGCCTAAACAGTAGCGCCCATCCGGTGCTCCGGCAAGCACGTGGCGGTTACGAGGTCCGCGATACGGGGCTGTCTGGATGTGGCGATTGCGCATCTTCCTTCGGGGGCTGCCGGAGACGGTATGGGAAGCCAGCTCTACTCTCTGTGGGTTCTACTGCACTGTTACGCTTTTGCCTGCCGCATCGGAACAGGTCAGTCCCACCAGTCTATGATCAGGAGATGGCGACACCATCCTCCCCCCGGTCGTCCCGGTCCAGGCAGCGGCTCTCCCCAGCGGTACTGGCAGCAAGTCTTCGGGCTGCCAGACTGGCTGCCGAATCGATGGCAGCCCCCACCGACCGCAACCTCGCCCTCGAGCTGGTGCGTGTTACGGAAGGCGCTGCCCTGGCCGCTGCCCGCCTGATGGGACGGGATCGCAAGGAAGAGGCCGACGAAGCAGCAGTTACTGCGATGCGCAGCCGCCTTGCATATGTCGACATGGATGGGATAGTGGTTATTGGAGAGGGGGAGAAAGACAAGGCCCCGATGCTTTTCATAGGGGAAGCCGTAGGCAATGGGAATGAACCCAGGGTCGATGTCGCAGTCGACCCCATAGACGGGACCAGACTGGTTGCACGTGGGCTTCCAGGCGGGATTGCGACCGTAGCGCTCGCAGAACGCGGGAGCCTGTTTCATACCCATGTCCCCTATATGGAAAAGCTGATTGTTGGACCTGCGGTGGCCCATGTGATCGATATCACCGAATCGGTGGGTGTGAATCTGCGCCGGATCGCCCGGGCCAAGGGATGTACAGTTGATGAGTTGACGGTAGTCGTGCTGGACCGGGAGCGGCACGAGCCCCTGCTGGCGGAAATACGTGCTGCAGGAGCGCGGGTAAAACTGATCATGGATGGAGACGTCGCAGCGGCAGTGATGGCTGCCATGGACGCTCGTACTGGTATTGATGCCCTTATGGGAATTGGGGGGGCCCCTGAGGCGGTGCTGGCCGCCTGTGCCCTCAAATGCCTGGGCGGTGGCATGCAGGCGCGGCTCTGGGTGCGCGACGATGAGCAGAAAAAGATCATGCAGGGTGAGCATCTTTCCACTGTCCGGGTTTACCAGCTGGATGATCTATGCGGTGGAGACAATGTCTTTTTTGCAGCTACCGGAATTACCGACGGAGAACTGTTGAGTGGAGTGCGCTACCGCGGAGAACATGCAATTACACATAGCGTTGTGATGCGCTCTGCTTCCGGAACGGTGAGATACATTGAGGCCGAGCACGATCTGCGCAGACTGGATCCTGCCCGGCACAAGGCACGTACACACCGCTAGAAGCCAGAGTCGGGCCGCGACCTTTCCCCATGGGGATGTGCCTGGAATCAGGGGACCGGTTGCACGTGCCGGTGGGCCATGGCTACGGTCAGCTCGCCTTGCGGAATTCCCTGTACCGGTACTCTAGCCGTTCCCGGTCCGGGTGGGCTGCGCGTCTGGGGTTGCACGTTACCCTATCCAGGGATGGCGATGGAAAGCAGGAGCAGGGCCACTCCTCCACAGATAAACGCTGGTATACCGACAAAAATGCCCAGGTTAAAGAATTCCCGCTCCCGAAACTGGATCCCCAGACGACGCACAGTTGAGAGCCAGAGTATGGTCGAGAGAGCTCCCGTTGTCATCAGGAATGGTCCAGCGTTAAGGCCATACAGGATTCCCCAGAGGGACCAGGACTGGGCTGCAGTATGAGGGAGCAGTAGAAGCAGCGCTGGCAAGTTGTTGACAACGTTGGCCAGAAGCGCTGCACCTATGACAATGGCGCCAAGTGTAAGGGGCGATGGATGGTGTGGCAGTGCCACTGTAGCCCACGGGACATGACTGGTGGCGGCAGACGTGAGTATGCGTAGACCGCCTACAATGCAGGCGATTTCGAATGGGATGGCTGACAGGGGGAAGTTGCGAAGGGCTACCGCCAGTACCATATCTGCTCCACAGGCGACCATCCATGGAGCAATGCCGATCGAGGAGCCAAAGACAAATCCAAGTGCCGAGAGTAGCGAGACAGTGCCTCCGAGCGCTATAGCTTTTCCTCCAGTCGCAGCCTGCGCCTCCTTTGGGGATCCAGTGACTGCGAGATCTGTGGCAGGGTAGCGTCGCTGGTAGAGGACCCAGCCAGCAAGGACTGCCACGAGTGAGGGCGGTGCAAGATGGGAGAAAACCTGCCAGGTTGAGAGCCCGAACCTGGCAGCAGCGATAAGGTTTGTAAGGTTGGAGATGGGCAGCGCGGAGGATGCAAGCAGGGCCAGCATTACCGGTTGTATGGCAAGTGCCAGTGGATCTT
>JAJZMA010000056.1 GCA_021850405.1 bacterium | reverse complement strand
ACCTTCGTCAGTTCACCCAACCGGGCCACCAACAACCCATCCCACCGGCAAACCTTCAGGCCTGCCCACCACAGGCCGGTAAACCCAATCCACCCGGAAGGTTGATGGACTGACCCAATGACCTCCTCCCCCCACAGGGGAGGGGGTCATTTTTCTTTTGCAGCCTGGTCCTCAGATTCTCCAGTAACAGTGCCTTTGATTGGAGCCCCCCCACTACAAATCCGGCAACCACTGGTCCATCCTCCAGCAACACGCCAGCTGGCGCGTGCATTGTACTGCCGATGTCCGCGTAGTCCTGATACGCTCGGCCCCATGAACCTGAAGATTGGAGGCTCCACCCGGGCGCCCTGGATGACTGTTCGATCCGACGGCAACGAGATCTGGGGGCCGCTGCGGGCCCCAGCAGCCCTGATGGCTGCTTTAGGCGGCATTGTTGCCTGTTTCGTTATGGTGAGTATTGGAGCTGCGGTTACTGTCGCCGCGCCGGCAATTGCCTGCACCAGGATGTCTGTCCGGTTCCAGGGACGTGAGGTCCCAACTCTCCCCGGCCGCATCGCTGCGTCTTACCTCGTAGGAATTGGAACACTCGTGAGCGGCATCCTTGGCGCTGCCGCTCTTGCCGTCGCGATTCCAGTCGCGCCGGTTGTTGCGGCACTTCAGGCCACAGTCCGGGGAGGCGCGCGAATCGGGGCAAAGCTAACTGGCAAAAATGCTCACCCCAGCATTGCGCCGCACCGTTCCGGACCAGAGGGAAGCATCGAAGAGACGTTTGAACTATCGGGATCCCCATGGGATTGGTCACCCTCGACGCCTCCACCCCCCGCGACCCCGCCATCACGACGGGCCCCCACCCCTGACCGGACCCTGCCGCCTCCCAAAAAACAGGAAGGCCCTGGCCGCACTCTTTAGGCTAGGTCCGCCAGAGCGTGGGTAGCTCCGTTTTACCTCCAGGTGGCTCCCGGCTGGGCCCAGGTTAGACCTGTCATTGCATGCATCTTGACGAGAACGTCCACCCGTCAGGATTGCTTTCCACCGCAATGACCACAAACAGGGGTCTTTATGTGGACCAATACCCGTGTCCGGCGGCAGCTGACCTGGACAATTTCAACCGAAAATGGTTACTTTTGAGCGATCCAGCGTCTCTACTTGCAAGAGAACAATATGAAAACAACAATGCTGGAAACCGAAATCACCAAAGCATTGCAGCAGCATGCTGGTGGAAAAATTGCAACGGCAGCTGTCATGTCGGCGCCACGGTACTCTACGCTAGCGATGCAGGGAGGTATGGGGATGCTTGGAATAACAAAAGTTGCCGGAATGCTACCAGCCAAGGCTGCGGTTGGAATCGCAGCAGCCACTCTTGCTGTTGGCGGAGGTGCAACGGCAGTTGCCGTGACGCACGCAACCAACCACGGACAAGCCGTGGTCGCAGCTGTAAAAAGCTGCAAAGCTGAATACGGGATTGCTGCTAGCCCTGGAGCTAAGCCAACCGCCACCCATAAAGCAGCCACAGGAAAGGAGAATGTAGGGCAGTGTGTAAGCGCTGTCGCCAGGGAAAAAGGAGCACAGGAACGCGCCTTGCACGCTCATGGCAAGGGCGCCAAGGACAACTCTCACAAGCCATCATCAGTTCACCCAACCGGGGCACCAACCTCCCATCCCACCGGCAAACCATCAAGCCTGCCCACCACAGGCCAGTAAACAGCATCCACTCCGGAAGGTTGATGGACTGATCCAAGGGCCCCTTTCCCGGATAGCCGGGAAGGGGCCTTTTTTTATTTATCCCGCAGACAGCCTGGTCAAGTGGTCAAGGACCGCCGTTGACGCATCAGATACACAGGATGCAGCCGTGCCCATCCCTGCCACCTTGTTCCGGAAGCGCTGCAATCTAACAGAAACACTTGCCAAGGGCTGTCACTTCCATGACTTTCTGCCCTGCCTTCTTTTCCTGCCTGCCTTGTAGCTAGCCATCTCCTTTTTCGTCTGACGCACCGGCAACTCGGGCCGGGCTGCGGTCACTATCAAGGCAAACAGCAGGAAGGTATCGACATGCACTGCCGTACAGTACATGCATATACTGCCTATCACGAAAAGTTCTGTGTAAACGAGATACAGGACAAAAATTATTCCCGCCACCGCATAGGCATACCGCCAGGGGTAAAGTCGCCACGAACCAAGGGACCGTGGATGGGTCAGGAAAAGCATCCCCAGAAAATACAAAAGTCCCAGCACCGCTACGGGTATTCCAAGGACCACCGATTGTGGGCTGGTCGTAACCCTGGCACAGTTGACCAGACCAGAGTTGCTGCAGACCAGAAGCGCTGGCGACACGTAGTGTGCAACTGTGAGATAGATACCCAGACCAAGGCCAATAAACGCCAGGGCGAACTGCAGATAGCGCCACTCCAGCACGTGTTTCATTTAAGCGATTGCTCGGCCTTTACAATCACAGGAGAAGAGCAAACCGATGCTGGTTGCTGCCCAGTACTGTTGCAGATTGAGGCAGTAAGCGCATTGGCAATGCCCAGCACATCACTCCCAATCGTGGTTGAAGGCTGCCGAACCTGGGATGCAATCTGGGTCCAGTCAAGTCCTGCAAGAGCCGGAGGCAAATTGGCTGCACTGGCACCGGCGACGAGGTACCTCCCGGCTATATCGATAAAGGGGATGGAACCATTGCTGCTTGACGAGAGATATGGAATGTAGTTGGATGTGTCGTACTGGGACACGATACTGTCCTGCTGCGCTGTAGGTGTCTGAAGGGTGGTATAACCTCCCCCGGGGACTGGCTGGTTGGTGTACGTCTCCACCGGCACAAAAGTCAGATACTTGCTTGTGTACGTGGAGCCATAAAAGGTAAATGTGTGGGTATTAGGATACACGTCGGTCGCAGATGACGTTACGATCCCAAGGTTGGAAAAGGTCCCAAAGCGGGAGAGTGCGACAACCATCGCCCAGCGCTCGCTGGCACAGTACGGACAGTATTCGGCCCCGACATACAGCACCTCCGGTTTACCGCCTGCCTTGAGCAAGGGGGTCTTGGCAGGAGTAGCGACGGGCAGTGTGATATTGCTGGGCACTCCTGCAGCATCCAGAGTTGCTGGCGGAATGGTGGTTACACTCCTGACCAGAGCCGCGGGAGCTGGCCTGGCAGCCGTTGAGCTGGCAGGGGATGGGCTACCTGACACCGCAATCTTTATCAGGATCAGGGCAAGGAGCACGAGTACTACCCCACCAACAAGGTAGCCCGGGTTCAGCCATGACCCGCCCCCTGCAGGACGGTAGTTGTACCCGGCGCCTACCTTTTTCCCTTTCCGGGATGAGGTTGGCCCATTGCGATTGAGTGGAGGCATCCCTGTCAGCTTAGGGGGGAAGTGGGCATAAACGCAAATTGTCAGCCAGGCCGTAACGTAGCGTCCCCCAGGCTATGTGTGTAGCGACGGGAAAGTCGGCTTCATACGTCACGGCAAAGGAGCCCACTGCGGACCCAGCATGATGCAGCCCCGTCCTTTCCGGCTACCCATAAAGTGAGCCCCATGAGCAATCGCCATGGCAGAAAGTGTGCCCTGCGGGTAATATCAGGTGCAGCTACTGGCAAGAAAACGTAACTCCAGGGGACCGGGCGCCACCAGAGGAGAGAGAAAAGATGCAGGCAATCATGGTGAATGAGTACGGAGATAGCGAGGTTCTGCACCCTGAGACCGTCCATGACCCAGAGCCTGGTCCAGGAGAGGTGCTGGTCCGTATTGCAGCAGCGGGTGTCAACTACATGGACATCTATCAAAGGACCGGTGCCCATGGCTATGCCAGCACGCCTCCTTTCATACCAGGTGCTGAGGGAGCGGGCCAGATTGACCTGGTTGGCAAGGATGTTGCCGGCTTCAAACAGGGTGACCTGGTTGCATGGGCATCGGTTCCAGGAAGCTATGCGGAGTTGACCAGCGCACCGGTTGGCCGGCTTGTGCGCGTACCGGATGGGATTTCGGCTGAAACAGCTGCTGCAGTCATGCTCCAGGGTATGACTGCCCACTATCTGGTATCTGATACCTATCCAGTCAAGCCAGGAGACGTGGTGGTCGTACACGCCGGCGCTGGAGGGGTAGGGCTTCTGCTCATACAGCTTGCCAAGGCCAGGGGCGCCGTTGTCGTCGCCACCACCTCCTCTGATGAAAAGGCTTCCCTTGCCGCGAGCGTGGGGGCCGACTATTGCACTACCTATGAACAGTTTGAAGACACCGTCATGTCCGTAACCAGCGGAGAGGGAGCG
>JAJZMA010000059.1 GCA_021850405.1 bacterium | reverse complement strand
GCAACCGCTGGTGTCATATACGCCATCGAAAAGCCGATTGCCGTGTACGTCGACCCGTTACGTCATGGCCTGGCTAAGGACTACCCCAAAATCAGCAGCAGGCTGTCCACGATAGCCAACAAGAAACTTGGTGGGCGGGTGCGCATTGGCACCCTGGGGCGGCTAGGATTTTCAATGGGATTTGGAATGGCACTCGGTACGGGACTTGGAGTGCTCGCTGGGCCGGGCTCTCTGCTGGTTGGCGCAGGCTACATAGTGGGTGTTCTCATGGGGAACGGGTTCACTGGCGGTGGAAGCGGATTTGTACGAGCCATTGAAGCTGAATATAGCGTAGACGTGAAGAAGTATCGATGGCTGCGGCCATTGCGTGGAGGTCATGGGAGTGACCAGCCCACAGCAACTGGCCCGGCCGCTCCTGATGCCTCCAGCCCTCCTGCCCAGGACAAACTTGCGTCCATGACCAGGGGATTTGTTGCGCCACAAGCCGCAGGACCAGACGGCAACGTAGCTGCAAGGCAGCGCAAAGATGTGGCCGCAGCACCAGCCAGGATGGAACAGCAAAAGTCAACATCCGGAGCAGGTGTCGACCTCTAGCGGACCGCAATGCAGGGGTCTTGCACAATAAATTAGCAATCCCTGCAACAGCACCCCTGCGCAGAGTCGCCCTGCTGAACACAGCCCTGCAGGCGCTCTGCTCATGGACTGATCCCCGCTCCCAGCCGCCCGTGCATCAGCCCCCTGGGAGCTGATGCACCACACAGACCCAACCCGATGTTGGAAAACGCCATGTCAAACAGGAATGCTGACCAGCACCACTCCCCCTGGCACGGATCAGGGGACGACTGGCGGAAACTTCTTGTGGAGTGTCACGCGTAGCCACGTGGTCCACGCCGACGCACTCTGCCCAGGCACGGGCAATCCAGGGACGTCAACACCACCAGTAGCCGCAGGGGGGTTGGCGCTAATATGGAACAGCTGCTCTCCTGGCATGACAAACCCGTACTGCCTCGCCTGGGCCGTAATCCATGCGCTGGAATTGGCTGATGCTATCTCCCGCTGGTCTATGGCAACCTCGGTGGCGGCCGCCTGATTTGCGACCCGCAGCTCTGCAATCTTGCCGTTTAGCACGTTGGTGCTGGACACCTCCGTATAAACCGCGTAGGCGACCAGCCCCAGGAGAAGCAACACAAATACCGCGACAACCTGAAGCAGCGATGTGCGCTCATCCCGCGACAGGCGGGAGTATGTATGTGTTGCTGACATGTAGCTCATGGGTCACTCTTGCTGAATCGTAGGCTGTAAGATCTGGCAATACCAGCTACCCGACATGATGCACCTGCACCGTGGCGTTGGCAAGCTGTCTGCGACAAGCCTGATGTTTCTGGCCAGGTGTGAGTCCGTGGCCCATGACGCTACAGAACCACTTCACTGGGTCCCCCAGGGCGGTAGACTATTATTCTCTTGTCACTTATACGAGCCTGCATGCATACCCCCACCAGGATCATGGTGGACCTGCCCACGGTGTGGAAAGGAGGATGGGAATGACCGGAGCCGCAATAACTGGCGTTCTGGGCCTTTTTTTCATTCTGTGCGTCATCGGAGGGGGCATATGGATCCTTGCGTTCATGGGCTCTCCGTCAGACCGCTTATCTGAAGGACTAAAGAATATGGGCCAACGCCTTTACTCTTATGGTTACCCTGACACAGACCAGAATACCGGCAACAGCAGCGAGGATACCCCAGCCAGGCTGCTCGGGGACTTTGGCGAGGGATCAGGTGCACTTCCATTGGCGCCCCCACCGGCTGTGGTTACAGCAGCCCCCCCCCTGCCGGAAGATAACTATCAGCCCCTCCAGCCCGACAAAACGCCAGGTGCTGCACCCCAGCCAGAGCGCGAAAAGGTGCCACCAGCCACCAAGGGACAACCAGCCTCACATCCGGATTACCCACAGATGACTCCGCATAAAGCTGATGTGGCACCGACGGCACCAGTAACCGCCACCCCATTTGTCCTTGAACCGTTGAATTTGTCAACCGTTAACCTCCAGCCGCCACTTGTGCAAAAAAATGCGGGCCCAGCAGAGCCTGGCCCAGGGCCAGGCTCCATCTCCAATATGGACGACCCTCTCGGATCACTTGGCACGAGCGGGACTGAGAGCCAGCCAGATGCGGCCAATAATGCCCCATCCCAGCCAGCCGATGGATCGGAGCCCGGGCAAAGCCAGACAAAGACACCGGAGATCGATATCCCAGGAGGCGCGCTCTAACCAGCCTGCTGGCCGGCGCGCCAAAGCCAAAGCTGTAAGAGCCCAGTCGGGGCCCACCTAACCGATTGAGCGGCCAGCACCACGATTGGCAGGATCACGGGGAGCACGGTAACGTGGAGAGATCGCCCTCCGCATCTCTGTGAGGTATGGAGGTTTATGGAATAAAAATGGCGAGACCTGGGTGGGCTCTCCAAACCAGGCGCTGCGCTCCTGGGAAGCAAAATAACCCTCGAAACGATATCCCAGCCGATCAAAGCAGAGCCATCCCCGTTCCCTGCCCAGAAGATCCACATAAAGCACAAACAGGCCAGATTTCATCACTGCAGCCCCCCCGCCAGAGACCACATCAAATGGCTCTCCCAGGTGGGTTAGCGCCGGTGGCCCATCGATCCTCGCCGGCGGATACGAGGCGCGAAAGGAAGGTAGCTGCCACTTCCCAAAGGCGTCATCGCGCCTAACCTCCGAAAGGCTGGCGCGACCAGAAACCGGGTCTGCACAAAGGCACATCACTGCCATGCGCACCCCTGCTTCCGGCGATGCTACCGGGAGTCTCTTCAGGGAACTACGCAGCTTTGCCTTGTTGTTGATAGCCGCAGGATCCACCAGTGCCGCGCCTGCGTGTAGCCAGCTGTCACGGCCAGCCCGGAATATGTACATGGCGCCAGGGGCAGCCGTGTCCGGAATCCATGCCTCGGTGACCGGTTCCCAGTCTGGGATAGCAAAACTGTCGCCATTGAGCGAGAGTGTGCCACACAATGCTGCCCTCTGAACCGGATCTGAAAGCACCGCCAGACCCGTATCATCAACCGTCCATCGCAGAAGATCAACCTCGGCATTCCCATACGGAGGACATCCGCGCCCATCCCGTCGCCAGCGCTGCCAGATCCGGCCCTGCGGCTGCACCTCAATTGTATGTACCGAAACTGCCACCAATCTCCTCTTTCGCAGGGAGCCGACACCAGAGCGTGCGACTCTGGGCCCCCGCGAGCTCCAGCATCCTCATGCTAATGGCAGCTGGCGGACACGGAACGCCCAAACAGCCTACCCCAACCTTCGCCCTGGCCCGCCGCAAGGCGAAAGCAGGCCGCGAGGGCTACGTCCCCGGTTACCTGCCCGCATGCCTATCCTCCAAAACCAGGACAGAGGGACCGCAGGTGCTCTAGGATGCAGGAGCATTGCCCCGCTGTACAGCACACTCCAGAAAAGCACCCCATTCCTCGGCGGAATAGTCGCTCCTCGGCCGCCCCACTGCATCCGCCAGCTCCTCAGCGCCCCCCCACTGCCGCACCAGATCTTGCACCTTGCGGCGCAACGCGCTCTCTGGATCCTGGCCCATCGCACGTGCCAACCCGACGACTCCATAGAGCAGCTCGCCAACGACCGCTTCTGGATCGACAGTTCGTCCGGAAGCCTCTCCCTTGCCACCAGAAGCAGCGCACGCACCAAGATGCTGCGCAGCCATCGCTGCCCACTCATCCACACCAAGGCAGTTTTCGGGCACATGGTAACGCCCCAGCTTGCGCTGAACAACCAGAGAGCGGGCCAGCGCGGGCAGGTCCGCTGGTATTCCGGCAAGCGCAGATGGCAGATGCGCCCTGCCCATGCTGCTCTCAGCAGGCACCACCCCTGCTCCCTGCATAGCGTTGCCTGACATACCAGCAAGGTCTGCGCCTGGGGGCTGATCGCTCTCGGGACGGGACAGTGCCACGCCCACTGCCCCAACGGACTGCTCGCGCTCCTTGTGTCTCTCCCACGCAAGCTCAACCTCGGCAGCCGACAGCTCCCCTGGTGGGCTGGACGAAAATACATGGGGATGGCGTGCAATCATCTTGGCTCTCAGGCCGTCAGCTACGTCCCCAATGTCAAACCCCTCTCCGCTGTCATCTGCAATGACCGAATGCATCACTACCTGCAGCAGAAGATCTCCGAGCTCTTCCCGCAGCAAGGCTGGGTCCTGCTGGTCCACCGCATCCAGCACTTCATACAGCTCTTCCAGCATGTGTGGAGCGAGC
>JAJZMA010000163.1 GCA_021850405.1 bacterium | reverse complement strand
GGGTTGAGATTCCCAAACTGCGGGAGGGGAGCTACTTTCCTGCATTTTTGGAGCAGCGTACCCGGATTGACAAGGCAGTGTGTGCGATTGTGATGGAGTTATACGTGCTCGGGGTCTCAAGCCGCAAGGTGGACCATCTTCTCCAGGCCCTTGGGGCTGGGTCAGGAATCTCCAGATCCGAAGTATCGCGGATCTGCCAGGAGCCGGATGCCCAGATGGAGCCGTTGCGTCACATCCGACATCCTCCGCCAGGAGGAGATCATACTGCCAGATGACTATGCCAGGGTTTATGGTCTGGACCCGGACAAGCAGCTTGTGGCAGACGCCGTTGCCGCATCAGCAGCAATCCCCCTTGGATTTGAGCCCCAGTACATCCGCTCTGCTATCACTGGGCAGGTCTCCACCCTTGTGGATGGTGGGGTCACCTCAACCTTCCCCATAGAGCTTTTTGACACTGACAATGGAGTCGCTCCAATGTCGCCCACGTTTAGGATCCGACTGGAAGGCGAGACTCCCACCACCCAGATCTACCCATCCCCCGAACGCAATTTCGTGCAGTATGTTCTTGCCCTGTACAACACCGCCTGCCATGGGCGGGACACCCGGATTGAGGCAGAGCCAAAGGTGGTGGGCAGGAGCGTCTTTATAAACACTTCCTGGGTGAACCCAAACGACTTTGGAATCTCTGTTGCAGTCCGGAAGAAGCTCTACGATGAAGGGTACGCAGCTACCAAAAAGTTTCTATCCGGGTTCAGCTTCGCTGCCTACGTGCAACAACAGCGGGCTCTCCGGACTGCATCTGCGGCGACCGGCCCAGGTGACAATGGTCTGAGTGTAGCCTGAGCCACCTGCCGGGCAGGCTATCACACTGGTGCTGGGACTATAAGCACGCGCTTCCCCGATCGAGTTGAGGCTTCCTGACAGACAACTCAAGCACAGCACCCAGCCCCCGCTGAATCGCAGTGGCTCTGCACGTCTCAAACACTGGACTTTGGTGACCACTGCGTCCACATCTCCGCAGTATCCCCATGCAGTGCTGACATGGCCCACTGGTTCACTCAGAAGCCCGTGAACGCGACCCTCCAGAAAGATGTACACAATCCGGCTCAGTCAGTCATTCCCGCTACACGCAGCCCCGTACTACCTCCACCGCCTGGCCCACATTAACACCAGCTCTGCAACCCGATAGCAGCCATCCCTGGGAAAGGATTCCAGCAGGTAGGGACCAATGTGCACTGTGGAGGGATGCATGCGTGGCCCTTTCCTATAGCGGGACCATGGACTTTTGGGACCTTCAGGCTTCCCCTCAGGCAGATGGTGGTGTCCCAGCACTGTCCTTAGTCCTCCGCACTCGAAAGGCTAATGCACTGGTGGCAAGTGGGGTCCTGGTACCGTATGACAACCTGGTGGCTGAGCAAGCGGCCAAGCTCTGGTCGTCGCATGTAGCGGTGCTCCCGGCAAAGAATGGTCCAGTAGCCGAAAGATGGATCCCCATGCCAGGTTGCCAGATGCAGACCACGATTGTCAAAAGCGCTCAGGGCCATGAAAGCAAACAAAAACAGCACAAGAAAACCGAAGTGTTCCCATGTCAATCCAACCTGCACAAGGCTCATAAGAAGAATTACAAGGAGGAGAATCACCACCCCCCGTCTTCTGGAGTCAAGCTCACTCCATTTAAGGGGCCGCGTCAGGCACCGGATGCTGACTACCGACATCCCAGATGGCAAATGCCTGGCCGGCCCCAGTGCCCCCGGCATGACATTGGGGCCTCCCCGTTTAACTGGCGGCGGGAAACGCGGGTCCAGCATAGCCAGATTCTAGTACAGCCCCCAATTGTCTGCAAGCTCCCCCCATCCGGATGCCGTCCCATGGCGCCAACCCTGCGGAACGAAGCTGGAATCACACAACCCCGAAACCGGCTAACTTCTCCAACAGTATGATCCACTCCTCTGTTCCACTCCCAAGGAGGGCGCATCATGAGATGATCCTGTCAGCCTCTCTCACAGGAGGGGGCATTTCAACCCCATTTGGGGGTGGGCACTTCCGCCACACTTAGGTGTGCGTTTCGACCACATTCGGGGTGGGCACTTCATTGGAATACGCAGGGGGCGCGTTTCACTGGAATATGCATCCATCGGCCTGCGGAGCGAAGTCACTGGCACAATTCTCCATTATGTGGCACACTATGTCCATGGATGTCACGGTAGTACTAGGTCAACAGGGGCGACTCGTCATCCCAGCCGACGTCCGTAGTGCGCTTGGTCTCGCCCCCGGGGACCAGCTCCACCTTCATGTTGCTGGCCAGCGACTAGTGCTCGCACGCCAGCGGGACGCGGTTGCGGAGCTACGAGGATTGGCTTCCGCGGTCCCAGAGGAACGCTCGCTCGTCGACGAGTTGCTGGCTGAGCGCCGGCTGGCCGCGGCGGCCGAGTGACGGTCCTGGACGCCTCGGCACTCCTCGCCCTCATCCACGACGAACCTGGTGCCGACATGGTTGCCTCCGAGCTTGCTACGGGCTCACTCGGAACAGCGAACCTCGCTGAGGTCATCGGGAAGCTCGTCGACGCCGACATTGACATCAGGAGAGTCCGCGAGTTACTCGCCGCTGCGGGCGTCACGATCGAGCCCGTCTCCGAAGCCGATGCAGAGCTCGCCGGCGCAATGCGCTCGCTGGTCGGTGGACGGTCGCTGTCACTCGGAGATCGCTGCTGCTTGGCCCTTGCGGTGCGCAGCAGGCCAGCCGAGGTCCTGACGGCCGACCAGGCATGGGCGAACCTTGAACTCCCCGTACGAGTCCGATTGATCCGATAGGGGATCCTCCACCGGGACACCTGGCTGAGACCTTCCTTTGGTGCGCATTCTCATGAAAGTAGGTGTGCCCAGTCAAGGGCCAATCAACCAGCGGGTGTAAGTCCCGCATCGCCAAGCCGCCAGAGGAGGCGATTAGTCAACCTCCGGCGTCCATCGATAGGTGGGCATCGGCTCGCGTCCCCAGCGTCTTAGTATCCATGCGCCTCTCGGTGTCTCTCGTTCAGCCTCGCCCTCTTTCCCCGGGCTGCTGTTTTTCAGGTACATGCGGTCGGCGCTGAGTTTTTTTTCGCAACCCTGGTAGCAGAGAGCGCACCCTTACCCCAGGAGCGCTGGCCCAGTGCGACCGGCAGGTAAGATTCCCCCACGCAGAGGAGGAGTAGTTGAAGTACACTGTAGGCTAGAACTTTTAAAGGAGGTGATCTCAGGACTGTGTCGGAAGTAAAGGTGCGTGAAGGGGAAACCTTCGAAGGGGCGCTGCGTCGCTTCAACAAGAAGATCAAGCAGAACGGCATTCTGTCTGAGGTTCGTCGCCGCGAGCATTATGAGAAGCCATCGGTTCGTCGCAAGCGCAAGATTGTGGCAGCACGGAAGCGTCGGGCGAAAGCAGCCTAGTTCACTTTTTGGCTAGTGCGCGTAACTGTTCAGCTGTCTGAAGGGCTGGCTGCGGGAGAGAGGAGACTTATCCGTGCAGCCAGGCTGGCACCGCTACTGCGTTCCAGCGGAGCTGTGCTAGGGGTGGAAGGCAGCCTTACAGTTCGTCTTGTCATGGACCCGGCGATAGCAGACCTGAATGAGCGGTTTCGCTCTGTGGCTGGCCCAACGGATGTACTAGCGTTTCCTTCTGGTGAGAATGGGTATGTTGGTGATGTTGCCATATCGGTTGAGAGCGCTTGTCGCCAGTCACTAAGGCCAGTGGAAGAGTTGCGCCTCCTGGCCGTCCATGGTCTTTTGCATTGCCTGGGATATGATCACGTGGAGGCATCCGAGGCGCGGGAAATGACTGTAAGGACGCGCCAGCTGCTTCCGGACCAGGACGTTCCTGACCTTGTGCCAGTTTCGTGATCTCTCCCGACTGGATAGTTGCAGGCCTGGGCAATCCTGGAGGGCAGTACCGGCGTTCCCGTCATAACACTGGATGGGAGTGTCTTTCCATGGCAATGGAACGGGGCCGGTTCGGTCGCATGGTCCGGCAGGGAAACTGTCGTGTGTGCGAGGGAGAGCTGGGGGGGGTAGCCGTGGTACTGGCATGGCCCCAGACGTACATGAACCTGAGTGGAAAGGGTGTCGTACAGTTGCTGGATCATTATGGAATGGATGGCTCCCGACTCCTGGTTGTACATGATGACCTAGACCTGCCGGTTGGACGGCTGCGCATCAGAAAGGGTGGAAGTGCGGGGGGACAAAACGGGGTCAGGTCGATAATTGAAAGTTTGCGAACCAGGGATTTCTACCGTCTCCGGATTGGAATAGGGAGGCCATCGGCTGA
>JAJZMA010000143.1 GCA_021850405.1 bacterium | reverse complement strand
GATCCGAAAAGGCGCTGCCGACTCCGTGGCGCGCTGGGCCGAGGTCGAGCTGGATTCCACTACCGCGGCAGCCGTCGAAGCGATCTCGCGGGCCGGCAGCACCCCCCTCATCCGCCGGTACCGCCTATCGTCGACGCACGATCGCCACCAATTTCCTGGCGATGACCGCCACTCCAATTCCGCGCAGCCTGGCACTTGCCCTGTATGGCGATGTGAATGTGACTGAACTGCGGGAGAAACCTCCCGGAAGGCAGCCGGTGGAAACCCGTCTGGTGCCGGGCACCGGAAGGGAGCAGGCTTATGAATTTGTTCGCTCGCAGCTTATGGCCGGCTCCCAGGCGTTTGTTATCTGCCCTCTGGTAGAGGGGTCAGAGCGGCTTGCGGTGGCCTCGGCAGTGGAAGAGTTTGAGCGGCTGCGCAATCTTGTTTTTCCTGAATTTGAGGTTGAGCTGTTGCATGGTCGCATGCCCGCTGCCGAGAAGCAGGAACGCATGGCCAGGTTTGCCAGTGGGGCGGCTCAGCTGCTGGTGGCAACCAGCGTGGTGGAGGTAGGGGTCGATGTGCCCAATGCTACGGTGATGCTGGTAGAAGGCGCTGACCGGTTTGGCCTTGCGCAGCTTCACCAGTTCCGGGGTCGGGTTGGAAGGGGGGATCGTGCATCGTTCTGTCTGCTCATTGCAAGCTCTGACGAGGAAGCCTCGGCTGCAAGGCTGAAGGCACTCACTGAGCATGAATCGGGCTTTGAGCTGGCTGAAATAGATCTGGAACTGCGAGGTCCGGGGGATATCATTGGGCTGCGTCAGCATGGTGCAGTGGAGCTGGAGACCGCAGACCTGCTCAACGCCCAGCTGATGGAGCGGGCACGTGGGGCCGCAGCGCTATGGCTGGACCAGGATCCACAGCTGAGCAGCCACCCCCCACTTAGTGCGGCAATGGTGCCCTACCGGGAGATTCTGGACCTTGACCGAGCGTCCGGTGACGAGACTCACCGGCGGCATCTGGCGGGGACGCCAGCTTGTGACCCCGCGCTCTGCCAGTACCCGTCCGACAACATCCATGGTGCGTGAGGCGATTTTCAATGTCCTGGGAGATGCGGTCAGGCATGCAAGCGTGGTTGACCTGTGTGCTGGCAGTGGAGCCCTCGGACTGGAAGCGCTCTCCCGGGGAGCTTTCCATGTGGTGATGGTGGACCACGCACTGCCAGCGCTTGCAGCCATTGTCCAGAACGCGGAAAAGCTCAATTGCCAGGGAGCAGTGGTGGTACAGAAGGGCGAATGCATTCGCTGGGCAGAGCAGCACCAGGAACTGCTGGCAGCTACTGACATCTGCTTCATGGATCCTCCCTACCGCCCGGACGCCTACGTAGCTGAGCTGCTCCTGGCCGTGGCAACCGCAGCACCGCTCCGCATTGTGGTTGAACATCACAGCAGACTCGTGCTGGACCAGCGGCCCGGTATGATGGAGTTGGTCAGAAACTACAGGTATGGCGCTACTGCGGTAAGTATTTTCGCCAGGCAGGGGACACTGCCGCCTGCAGCAAGGGAGGCAACGCATGGCGGGTAGCGGTCGGGAGGAGGAGGAAGCTTGGGCTTCCGGACTGCCGCCAGAAGGGAGTGCTTCTGGTAGTGCACGCATTGCCCTGTACCCTGGCAGTTTTGACCCTGTCACGCTTGGGCATCTGGATATCATTGAGCGGGCGACCCGGATTTTTGACCGGGTAGTCGTAGCAGTACTGCAAAGCGCAACCAAAACATCGCTCTTTACGGCGGCTGAGCGGATGTCGCTGCTCGAAGCGTCGACCCAGGACATGTCCCAGGTGGCGGTGACGTCGTTCGATGGACTGACCGTGGACTGTGCGCGCAATGTGGGCGCCAGTACAATTGTGCGCGGGCTGCGGGCGGTGAGCGATTTTGAGGGTGAGTTCCAGATGGCCCTTATGAATCGCAGGCTTGCCCCAGAGATTCATACTGTGTTCCTGATGACATCGCTGGCAAACGTGTTTGTCTCCTCATCAATGGTGCGTGACGTCTGCAGGCACGGGGGAGACATTTCTGGACTGGCGCCAGCACCGTCAATACTGGCATTGCAGAAAAAGCTACGTCCGTGAACTGGTGACACTGATCCAGGGAACAAGGCAGGTTTTAAACTCATAGGCAAGGAGATGCAAGTGGTCGACAAGGCTTTGGATATTGAGAGTGACAGCGCCTTTGATGCGTTTCTGTCATGCCTGGATGCCCTCGAAGAGCTGGTTGAGACAGCAAAGCGGGTCCCACTCACAGCTTCGGTCATGGTGAGTGAAGATGATCTGGTGGACCTGCTTGAAAAGATGCGGGACTGCCTGCCTGCCGCGATAAAAGAGGGGATGCAGCTCACCCGGCAGAAAGAGAATCTCCTGGATGAAGCAAATGAGAGGGCCGCTGCCGTGGTGGCCGAGGCAGAGGAGACTGCAGCACAGCTGGAGCGGGATGCCCATGAGCGAGCAGCGGCACTGGTGGCAGAGCATGTGGTTCTGCAGGAGGCATCTGGCCAGGCCCAGGCCCTTCGTGCCGAGAGTGAGGCCCGTGCAGCGGCGATTACTGCAGAGTCAGAGGAGTATGCCCACCAGGTGATGCTGAACCTTCATGAACAGCTGGAAAAGACACTCAACACCGTAGACAAGGGGCTGGACCGGCTCCGCCACCAGCACAAGAAGTAGACTGGAACTTGCCCGGGCTGCCACACTGCACTCCCTCTGGCCGGCAAGTGCGGTCAGGAGCGTGGGAAAGCAAGGTAAGGACACTTACGCATCAAAGGACACCTCAATCGCAGGACCAGCATGGGCCGCCTGTGGGTTTGCCTCCGGTTGTGTGCCAGGCCACGGTGTGAGCAAAGGTTATACGTAGTTTATGGGGTTTGTTGCTAAACTCGATAACCAATGTTAATCGTTGCATATGGACCCAGTGCGGAACCCGTACAGCCCAGGGGCTGGCACGCCGCCACCTGAGTTTGCAGGCCGGGATGACTTGACCAGGAACTTCGACTTGCCGGCCTGACGTTTGCTGAGCGGTGTGCAAGGACAGAGTCTGATTCCGGTTGGCCTGCGGGGCGTGGGCAAGACCGTCCTTCTCAATGTGTTCGAGGCGCAGGCAAGGGAGCAGGGAGCAGTCGTTGAGCACCTGGAGGCCGATCAGGATGACATCAGACTGGACGTGCTGGCTCGTCGGCTACGGGCCGCGCTTTATCAGTTGGCCCCTTCGAGTGGCGCTGGGAAGGCGTTGGAAATTGCGTTGCGGGTCATTGCTGCCGTACGCGTGACCTTTGCACCGCAGGGCACCCCCATTTCCTTTGCCCTCGATGTGGAGCCCATGAAGGGGAAAGGAGATTCGGGCAACCTTCGAGAGGACTTTGTGGACCTCTTCGTAGCGGTTGGCGAGGCAGCTCGCGAGTATCCTCGTGGGCTGCTCCTGGCTGTTGACGAATTGCAGTATCTGTAAGACGATGTCTTTCGCGCCTTGATTGTGGGGCTGCATCGGTGCTCACAGCTGAAGCTTCCGGTAATGGCTGTTGGAACTGGCTTGCCTAACCTCAAAGGGAAAGCCGGGGATGTGAAGATTTATGGTGAGCGACTTTTCGAATTCCCCGGGATCGGATCGCTGAACCCTGTGGACGCCCGACGCGCTCTGGTGGCACCTGCAGAACGGGCGGGGGTACGTTTCGGGGAGCGCGCAGTGGATGGGATCCTGGGTCGCTCCCAGGGGTATCCCTGCTTTCTTCGGGAGTGGGGCTTTGGCGTGTGGAACGCTGCGCAGGGTTCGGTGATCTCTCGTGAGGCGGTGGAACTGGCTGGAATTGCTGTGCAGAGAAAGCTGGACGACTCCTTCTTTGGAGTCTGCATGGGCAGGCTAACCCCCCAGGAGCGGCAGTACCTGAGGGAATGGCGGACTTGGGGGCTGGGCCCCATCGGTCGAGTGAGACTGCGCAAGTTATGAACATGACTGTCCAACAGGCAGCGCCCCTGAGAGGTCGCCTGATCAACAAGGGAATGGTCTGGTCCGGTGAGTATGGTGAGGCCGCCTTTACAGTGCCCCTTTTCGACGAGTACCTACGGCGGGAGGTGTCCGCCCCCGCATACCCACCCCGAAAGAACGCTGACCCGTGGCGGGGCTGAGACATCCCACCGGTGTAACTTGTCAAGTCAGGGGTCGGAAGACCGTCGCCATCCCACCGGTGTAACTTGTCAAGTCAGGGGTCGGAAGACCGTCGCCATGACGGCGGCTGGCACCAGTGGCAGGGAATCGGGGATACGGCAGGCTCCAGCTGGCGCCTGTCCTTGCCATGGCTCC
>JAJZMA010000201.1:3243-4324 GCA_021850405.1 bacterium | reverse complement strand
CGTAACTGTCAATCCAGCCCTTGCGCTTCGCCATCATGTCTCGGTCTCACAGGTCGCTGCAGCAATTTCCGGCTCCTCCGTAGTGGAATCGGTTGGAGCCATAACCCAGGATGGCGAAAGTATCCCGGTTCAGGTGTATGGACAGCTGGACAGCATTGCCCAGATAACAGGGACTGTCATACCGGTGACAACTGCACAAGGAGGGGCGCCGGGCGCCACCTCATCTCCGCAGGCCGGCCAGCCCACTGGCCCGATCAACGTCGGCAGTGTTGCCACGGTAAGGCTGATCACAGTGCCGGCAGACACGATAACAACGACCAATGGCCACGCCAGCATCGGAATAAGCATCACCAACAGTTCAACGTCCAACACGGTAACCGTTGCCAATGCGGTAAAAGCCGCACTTCCTGGAATAGAAGCCCAGATGGGAAATGGCGCAAGACTGCAACCCATAGTGGATAATGCGGTGCCGATTACAAATGCAATCAATGGCATTCTGCAGGAGGGGCTGCTGGGCGCCATCTTCGCCGTCATCGTCATCTACGCCTTCCTGCGCAATCTGCGCGCCACACTGGTTGCGGCCATCTCCATTCCTCTCTCCCTGCTGGTAGCACTGGTAGTGCTCTGGTCGCAGGGGCTGACGCTCAATATTCTTACCCTTGGAGGCCTTATGGTTGCAGTGGGAAGAGTCGTAGATGACGCGATAGTTGTGCTGGAAAACACCAGCAGACATGTAACTGAGGGAGAGGAACCGAAGCTTGCTGCCTACACTGCGTCCAGAGAGATAGCTGGAGCCGTCACCGCATCCACCTTGACTACGGTGGGAGTGTTTCTCCCCATTGCATTCATGACCGGCATTGCAGGGGAATTTTTTGCCCCGTTTGCCCTAACTGTGGTAGCCGCCCTTGTCACCTCTCTCATAGTTGCGCTCACCGTTGTACCACTGCTTGCCTCCAGGTTTCTCCCCACGCCGAAAAAAGTGGTTGAGGACGTGGCTAATGGACCACTCCAGAAACGGTATGTGCCCATCATCAAATGGGCCACCTCCCACCGCGGACCAGTGGTTGCGGGGGCAGTAGTT
>JAJZMA010000201.1:0-3221 GCA_021850405.1 bacterium | reverse complement strand
GCCAGCCAACAGCACCCTGGCCCAGACCAATAGCCAGACCGTGCGCGTTGAGCAGCTTATCCGGAACGTACCTGGAATCACAGGCTACCAGGCCACAGTTGGCGGCAATGTGGACCCGTACGCTCCCCCGGGCTCAGTGCCAGCTACCCCGACAAAAGCGAAACTCACCCTTCTGGTAAAGACTGGCGCCTACAACGCAGCCTATGCGGCTGTTGGAAAGAGGATCAGGCAGTACCAGGGCCCAGCCACAATTCAGGAGGCCGCTGCCTCCTCTTCGTCGACTGCAAGTGCAAACCAGTATTCCATACAGCTGAATGGAAACACTCCAGCGGCACTTGCCATAGCATCTGTGCGCGTGGAGGCTGCCCTGGCCAAGGTCCCGAGCCTGTCCAATATCCAGTCGGATCTGGCAGCCAGCAAGCCTGCCTACCAGCTCTCACCCAGGCCAGCACTGGCCCATTCCGGCCTCACCCTGGCCACACTCTCGGCGCTGGTAGCCCAGGCTATCAACGGTCAGGGGGCAGGTACGGCCAACCTTGCCTCTGGCCCCGTCGCCATCCAGGTTAGCTACCCTGGTGCCCTCATCGACTCAGGTACAGCACTAGGCAGACTCCCCATTGCGACAGCAGGGGGTATAGTGCCGCTCTCGCAGCTGGTGACTGTATCCCAGGTGGCAGGGCCGCAGGCAATTGCAAGGACAAATGGGGAAGAGTCGGCTACCATTACCGCCAACATCAACAGCAACAACACCGCTGCGGTTCAGCGGCAGGTCACCAGGGAACTGAAAACAGTTAGCTTCCCCGTAGGCGTGACCACTTCCACCGGAGGAGCATTCCAGGAACTGTCCACGGTGCTGGAACAGTTCCTGCTCGCCATACTGGGAGCCATCGCCCTTGTCTACATGGTGATGGTAGCCACCTTCAGATCGTTCCTGAAACCGCTTATCCTGCTCGTCTCCATCCCGTTTGCTGCGACCGGAGCCGTGATCGCCCTGGCGCTTACGGGCACCCCACTTTCACTCCCCGGACTAATCGGGATACTTATGCTGACTGGCATCGTAGTTACCAATGCCATCGTCCTGCTGGATCTGGTAGAGCAGTATCGGGAGCACGGCATGGAGCTGCAGGATGCACTCATCGCTGGTGGAAGGAGGAGACTGCGGCCGATTCTCATGACAGCCTGTGCCACTCTGCTGGCCTTACTACCACTCGCTGTGAGCGGCAACTCTGGGGGTGGGTTTATCAGTGCTCCGCTGGCCATTGTCGTCATTGGTGGGCTCTTCACCAGTACTATCCTTACGCTGATACTGGTCCCTGTCCTTTACTCGCTTGCCTCCCGCTTCACCGGACCGCGACAATCCCTGGCACTGGACAAGGCATTTGACGAGGCAGCAGCGCGCAAGCAGCAACGCTCCCTGCAGGGAGAGACCAGCTAGATGTGCGGGGAAAAACCAGAAATCACCAGCGCAGACAATACAAGCTACAAGGGGCAGTTACCATGAGCGAGCACGCAATCACCCGGGCCGCCCCCGAGCGCGCGCCTGTCTACGTCTCTGGCAAGCCCTTGGCAGCCATATTTGGTGCCCTTATGCTGGCAATGCTGGTCAGTGCCCTGGACCAGACAATAGTCTCTACCGCACTGCCCACAATCGTTGGCGATCTGGGTGGCCAGAGCCAGCTCTCCTGGGTAGTGACTGGCTACATCCTGACCTCTACTGTATCCACGCCACTTTACGGCAAGATTGGCGACATGGTGGGCCGCAAGGGGCTCTTCATGCTCGCCATCGTCATCTTCCTTATCGGTTCAGCCCTCTCGGGCCAGGCCCAGAACATGTCGCAGCTGATTGGATTCCGTGCCCTGCAGGGACTGGGCGCTGGTGGTCTTATGGTCGGCTCCCAGGCAATCATTGGAGACGTAGTACCACCCCGTGAAAGGGGGCGCTACATGGGCTATTTTGGAGGTGTTTTCGCCCTTGCTACTGTGGCCGGCCCACTGATTGGTGGTTTCTTCGTGGACAACCTCTCCTGGCGGTGGGTCTTTTATGTCAATGTCCCGATAGGAATTGCAGCCCTTATCGTCATCGCCCTTGTGCTGCATCTGCCCAGGCACCGGATTGAGCACAGGATTGACTGGGTGGGAGCTGCCGTCCTTTCAGCAGGCACGACAGCGATCATCCTGATGGTAACGTGGGGCGGCACCCAGTATCCCTGGGGCTCCTGGCAGACATTCGGCCTTGCACTGCTTGGCCTTGGTTTTCTGGGTGCCTGGGCGGTTATCGAGCGGCACGTCCCAGAACCGATCCTTGCCCTCCAGTTCTTCAAGAACAGGGTATTTACCGTCTCCAGCATCGTCGGATTCCTGGTCGGCTTTGCAATGTTTGGAGCCATTATTTTCCTGCCACAGTACATGCAGATTGTCAAGGGCGAGTCCGCCACAAATTCCGGCCTCCAGCTGGTTCCAATGATGGTTGGGCTACTCTTTGCCTCCATACTGAGCGGACAGCTGATCTCCAGAACAGGGAAATACAAGGTGTGGCCCATCCTGGGTACTGGGATTGCCGTCCTGGCGATGGCGCTCTTTGCAACCCTCCAGCCGCAGACATCCATGCTGCTCGTCACTCTCTACATGGTGATCCTGGGCATAGGATTTGGCTGCTGCATGCAGGTGCTCGTGGTAGCGGTGCAGAACGCAGTACAGTACCGGGATCTCGGCGCTGCTACCTCGGCAGCAACCTTCTTCCGCTCGATGGGGGGCGCAATCGGCGTAGCGGTGTTCGGCAGCATCTTTTCCAATAGCCTTGCAAATACGATTCCCAAGGCCCTGCATTCCATACCGATACATGTCCTCATCGCCAACAGAAAGGTGCTGGAAACACTTGCCGGCCACAATGCTGCCTCGGTATCCGCAACTCCTGTCTTCATAGACCACCTGCCCTCGGCTATTCACACTCCGTTTATCGCCGGATATGCCAACTCCATCGACCTTGTGTTCTGGGGTGCAGTTCCATTCATGGTCATCGCCTTCCTCTTTAGCTGGTTCCTGCGCGAGATACCGCTGCGCGAGCGGGGAGGACACCTGCACATGCTTGAGGGTGTTGACGAAGGCTTTGGGTCATCAACACCCTCTGACCCTGAGACCACCCTCCCCGAAGGCAAGCCCGAGGCAATGACCGAGGCATAGCAGAAAGAGACGGTATTCGTGGGATGAGCCAGAAGTGCCAT
>JAJZMA010000052.1 GCA_021850405.1 bacterium | reverse complement strand
GTGAGGACTATTGACAGATCGGCGTTTTCGTCAGGGGGATACATCCCCTTGGCGTTCTCTCCCTGGCTATATCCTGGTGGCGCTACAAGCTCGGTCAGGACTTTTGCTGTTTCCCCTGGATGGATAAACGCAACCATCCGGCCACCGGCGCCAGCGCGTGGACAGGAGTCCAGCATCTCCACTCCCCGGGCCATGAGGTCCTCAATGGCCCCAGACAGCTCCTCGACCAGGTAGGCAACATGGTGAAGGCCAGGGCCGCGCTGTTCGAGAAACTTTGAGATGGCAGAGCCGGGCCGTACAGGCGCCATAAGCTCGACCCGGGTTGGGCCCAGATCAAAGAGGCTGGTTTCGATCCCGTCCTTTTCGACAACTTCGCGGTGGGCGGGAGGCTGGCCCAGGAGCTGCTCGTAGATCTCCAGGGCTGGCTCCATTTCGGCGACGGCGATGCCGACGTGATCTATGAGGGATGGAAATCTGCTTGTCTTGGGCATGCTACCTGCCACAATAGCGGACTTTGCCCTATGGTCAACCCAGCCGCTTCTGCATGCAGCAAAAGCCATCTTCCCCGGACGCTGCCCCACGGGGCGCACCGGGTAGCAGGATGGGGATAATAGCGCCGGGGCCACAGGCAGGAGGTGGTAGGGGTGGTTAGCAGCTCTGTCCGACAGGGTTTGGGCTTTATGTTCCTGTAACCAGGGGCGCAGGACCGGTAAAGGGAGATTGGCGATGGACTTTGAATTGACAGATGAGCAAAAGGCGATAGCGAGCCTTGCCCGGGAGTTCTCGACAGCGGAGGTGGCACCTGCAGCGGCCACCTACGATGAGAGTGGTGACTTTCCGTATCCGCTGGTAGCCAAGATGGGAGAACTGGGGTTCTTTGGCCTTCCTTTCCGGGAAGCAGTCGGGGGTGGGGGAGCGGATTTTTTCAGCTACTGCCTGGTGCTGGAAGAGGTAGCGAGAGGGGATGCTGCCCTGGCAATCACGCTCGAGGCCGCGGTATCACTGGGAATAAGTCCCCTTGTCGCCTTTGGAACCAGAGAGCAGCAGGAGCGCTGGCTGCCATCCCTCATGGCTGGAAAGGCGCTCTGGGCCTTTGGACTTACTGAGCCCAATGCCGGCTCTGACGCAGGGGGTACCGAGACCAGGGCAGAAAGGAGCGGTGACCAATGGGTCATCAATGGGCGCAAGGCGTTCATCACCAATGCGGGAACTGACATCAGTGCGGGGGTGACGGTAACGGCGGTGACTGGGCGTGGCAGCGCCGGGCGCAGTGAGATAAGCACGATTGCTGTGGAAAAGGGCACTCCTGGTTACACCCAGGCTCCCAAGTACCGGAAACTGGGCTGGCATGCTTCGGATACAAGGGAGCTGCAGCTGGACGATGTACATGTCCCAGCCAGCAACCTTGTGGGGGAGGAGGGAAAGGGCTATCGGCAATTCCTCCAAATCCTGGAGGGAGGGCGGGTAGCCATAGCGGCACTTTCGGTAGGAGTTGCCCAGGCCTGTCTTGATGCCTCAGTTGCGTACGCAAGAGAGCGGCGCCAGTTTGGTGCTCCTATTGGTTCTTTCCAGGCGATCCAGTTCAAGCTCGCTGATATGGCAACCCAGATTGAGCTTGCCCGCCTTATGGTCTTTCGCGCCGCAACGCAGATAGACCGGACGGGAAAGGCAGGTGTCTTTGCCAATATGGCCAAGCTGCACGCATCTGAGGTGGCGACTGCATGTGCCAACCAGGCAGTGCAGATCCATGGCGGCTACGGCTTTATGGAGGATTCTCCCGTTGCCAGGTATTACAGGGATGTCAAGATAAACGAGATTGGAGAAGGCACCAGTGAGGTACAGCGCCTCCTCATAGCCCGCTTCCTGCTCGGAAAGCTGGAGGGAGAGGTGCAGTAAAGGGCCAGCTGCAACGCGTCTAGCTCTGCCTTCTCCTGCCCCCACCCCATGGTCGCAGGCAAGGGTAGAGGATGGTGCTTTCTGACTTTTCCTGGCCCGCGTTTGCTGGATGCTCTGGGGTGGGGCTTGTTGCTGCTGGCTTTATGTGGGCGGGCCGGGGATGAGCGCTAAACCTTTGCGGGAGCGTGGGGCATTCTCGGGCCGGAGCTTGCAGGCTGCTGGAAGAATCTGGCATTGCTGTCACAGGAAGGCAAAAGAATGGCTACTCCAGCGTTGGCAAGCATGCGTCTCGGCTACGATATGAAGTGTGTAGCCTGTATGTTGCCTTTGGAGGTATCCGCCAGTCACTGGGGCTAGCTGGTGGGGAGCAGAGGCAGGGGCAGGTGCGGAGGTGCGGATGCCTGTAAGAGCTGGATCGGGACGTAGGCTGGGACCACGCCGACGCTTGCGTCTGTCCATGGCCGTTACCGCGCTATTTGTTCTCTTTTCCATACTTTCGCTTGCCCAGTCCCCAGTGATGGCGGCCCAGACGTACACGTGGCTTCAGCAGAGTCCTGCCACAAGTCCTCCGGTACGGGACCAGGCGACCATGGGTTATGACCCCAGTACTGGTAATGTGGTGATGTTTAGCGGCTACGATGGCACTTCCAGTATCTCCTACAATGACACGTGGCTCTACAACGGTACTACCTGGAAACAGGTAGCCGATGCAGGGGACCCCGGCTGCACCAACACATGTACCAATTCTCCACCAGCTGTTGACGGAGAGGCGTACGCATTTGATACTGCTACTTCACAGTTCATCATATTTGGTGGGTATAACGGCAGCATCCCCTACAACGACACCTGGGCGTTCAGTATGGCTACAGATACCTGGAGCCAGACTGTCAATGCGGGCTGTACCTCGAGCTGTACGGTGATCCCTCCCATCCGGCAGTTTGGGATGGCGGCTTTTGATAGCGCTACCTCCCAGGTCATACTCTTTGGGGGCTACTCCTCCACGACCCTGAGTGATACCTGGGCCTACGACGGGGCTACTGCTACCTGGACGCAGGAGACTCCAGCTACCAGTCCGGCGGCACGCTATGCAGGCAACATGGCGTATGACGCAGCGTCATCCCAGGTGATCCTCTTTGGCGGCTATAACGGTAGCGTCAAATTCAACGACACCTGGGCGTTTAGTCCAAGTTCCGACACCTGGACGCAGGTGGCCGATAGTGGTGATGCGGGTTGCACCTCGACCTGTACCGCAAGCCCGCCGGGAAGGACCCTGGGTGGTATGGCTTACGATCCTGCCACCACCGAGATCCTGCTCTTTGGCGGGTTTAGTAGTAGCCTTGCCTTGAATGATACCTGGGGCTACAACGCCAGCACTTCGACCTGGACCCAGTACTCCCTGCCAGCAGGCTGCACCAACACATGCGTGAACTCGCCGCCGCCAACCAATGAGCCGGGCATGGCTTTTGATGGAGCCATCTCGGCCGGAGTGCTTTTTGCCGGTATTGTTAGCAGTGCGCCTTCCAACGGTACCTGGATTTTCAACTATGCGCAGACCAGCAGTGTGACTGTGGCTCCGGCAGCAGGAACCCTTGCATTTGTCTCGGTGCCATCAAGCGTGGCATTTTCCGGACTCACTCTGAGTGGTGTTAACCAGACCTCAACCGCGTCACTTCCCCTGGATATCGGCGATGCCACCGGTTCTGGCAACGGCTGGAATGTAACCCTTTCTGCCACTACCTTCACCAATGCCGCGGGCGATACCCTGGCTTACAGTGACTTTTCCGTTTTGAGTACAAGCCCCCCTACGGTAGCCTGTGACACCAACAGCACCTGTACGGTCGCAACGCTTGGGAGCCTGTATCCGTACACGCTGAGTGCGACTGCTACCAAGCTGCTTTCCAGCGCAGCGGGTACTGGCATGGGCGACCAGACAGTAACAATCCCCTGGAGTGCTTCCATCCCTGCCAATGCGTACGCGGGAACCTACACATCTACGTGGACCTTCACGCTGGTCTCCGGGCCGTAGGCGCCTACTTTCATCGCTGCCGGCGCTTCCTCGCCTGCCCGTGTCATCCGCTCCGGTGTACGATCAGGGGATGATGGAAGTTGTTATCTGTGATGGCGTTCGTACTCCGTTTGGGAAGCTTGGGGGTGGTTTGTCCCAGACAGCCGCTCCTGCTCTTGGTGCTGTTGTCCTGAAGGCACTTGTCGAGCGCAACCGGCTGGAGCCACGAGGCGACGGCGTCGCCGCCCGCGGCACAGGGACGTTCGAGACGCTGCCGGTGGGTCTGGTCGTTGTTAAACCTGAAGGCGAAGAGGCGCGCATCTTCCTGGATTTTGTCATTCCGGGGTATCGCGATTTTCGCGCCGGGAAATTCCTGCTTGAGGAGCCGGGCGGCGGCAGTGTGGTACTGGTATATATCCGGCGTCCTAACCCGATTGAATTCCGGCGTGGCCTCGTCGTAGCGGCCAAACCGCAGCAGCG
>JAJZMA010000057.1:2263-4405 GCA_021850405.1 bacterium | reverse complement strand
GATGCATGATTCAGCTAGTCTCCCGGTGAGTGTGGAAAGATGATAAGGGTCTTCATTGCTGACGCCAGCCAGCGGATTCTGGACAACGTCACCACCCGGGTCGGCAAGGAAGACGACATCATGGTCTGTGGGACCGCTCGCGACGGAGAGGGAGCGATTCAGGAGTGTCTCCGACTGCAGCCAGATGTAGCCCTCCTGGACACCGGCCTCCCGTCGGCGGATGGGCTTCAGGTCACTGAGCTGCTGTCCCAGTATCTCCAGCACACTGGCATTATCATCATGTCGCTGGACGTGGAACAGGACCTCATGCGCCGCGCCATGCTTATGGGCGCCCGTGAGTTTCTGGGCAAGCCGTTCAAGGGAGATGAGCTTATCTCCTCTATCCGGCGTGTCTACAAGTTTGAGCAGAAGAAAAATGAGCTGGCAACGGTCGGAGGAGACGGCGGCACCACCGGGGACAGCAGCGCTCCAGCTGGGCCGACCACCCTGAAAGGGAGTGTGGCCCTGGTAATATCTGCCAAGGGTGGAGTAGGAAAGACTGTCGTCGCCACCAACCTTGCGGTGGCTCTGGGTTCAATGGGGGCCAAGACCGGGCTTGTGGATCTCTCGCTCCAGTTTGGCGACGTCGCCATGCACCTAGGACTCAGCCCCAAGCGCACCCTGGCGGATCTGGCGTCCAGTGATGCTGTGGCGGACGAAGACGCACTGGCCCAGACCTTTGGAGGAGCCCATGGGGTAAAGGCGCTTCTCGCACCGATGCGTCCCGAAGAAGCTGACCTCATCACGACTGGGCATGTGCGAGCCCTCCTGGGTGCCCTCCGCTCCCAGTTCCTGTACACCATACTGGACGGCCCTACCCACATCTCAGAACTAACGCTGGAAGCGCTCGATCTGGCCGACATGGTGATTGTCGTCACTGACTACACGATAACGTCGGTCAAAAATACAAAGAACCTGTTACAGGTATTTACCCGGCTGAAAATCCCTCCGGAGCGGCTGGTCATACTGGCAAATGACCGCGATCCGATAAAGGGACTCACCCGGGAGATGATAATCTCCCATCTGGAGTGGCCAGAGCTCCTCAGTCTGGAGCATGACTCGCAGCTGGTCAACACATCCATCCACAATGCTGTTCCCTTTGTAATTTCCGCACCAACATCCGCAGTTAGCTCCGGCATCTTTACAGTGGCAAGGCAGGTTGCACCGGACCTCTTCCCTGCCGCCCAGCCGGGCCCAAAGGCTCCGGCAAAGACAGAGCCACAACCAAAGAAGACAAAGAAGAGACTGGGCTTTGCCCGAACCTAGGCATTCATCTGCAGAACTGGCAAAGCCAGAAAGACGAAAGGGGGTGAGAAAAGGAGGGATGTACACCGATATACGGAAACACGAACGTGGCCAGGGAATGGTTGAATACGCACTTATACTGGTTCTGATTGCATTGGCCGTGATTGTAGTGGTGGTGCTATTTGGACATCAGTTGAATAACACCTACTCAAACATCTCCAATGCGCTACCCTGACCACCTGGCAGGGACAGACAAGGCTTTGGCCGCACCCTCGCAGGTCAGCGGCCAAAGCCAAATCTGGCTTTCTTCTTTTTATCGACTTCAGGTGTACTGCTATCTCCCAGCGGCACAAGAGTAGCCACCAGGTCCCGGAAGGCTCCTGCAATCTTGGAGTCCCGGTTTTCTATGACAAATGGTTTTGCAGCTGCAATCGAAGCTGAAACCACCTGGGGGTCGTGTGGAATTACCACTGCCACCTTGGTGCCCAGCCTGCCCTCGATCCGGTCCAGAGGTATCTCCTGTCCTGAATGAGGATGGTTTACCACCAGACAGATCCGGTCCTTGGGGATGCTTAGCGCATCGAGCACCTTGAACATCACCACTGAAGCCTTGACACCAGTTATCGTGGTCGAGGTCACCATGATGATGCGGTCGCCTGCCTCCATGGTCTGGAGGTTGAACTCATCAATATGCGATGCAGTGTCCACCACAATGAAATCAAAGCTCTTGCGCAACTGCTCCAGAAGAGTACGGACATGGTCAGGATTCAGGAGGTCCGCCAGCTCGGGAGAAACCGGAGCGGATAAGACCCGAATCTCACCCGGGCCGTTGGCGAGCACCTCATCCAGGAGCTGGGC
>JAJZMA010000057.1:0-2253 GCA_021850405.1 bacterium | reverse complement strand
CTGATGATCGAAAACGCCGACCGCTATCTGGAGGATTTTGCCGCGGCCGGAGCGGACTGGATCACGGTGCATGTGGAAACCGGCTATCACCTGCACCGGACCATCCACCGCATCAAGGAGCTGGGCCCCTATGCCTTCGGCAGCATCCACCAGCTCAGTGATAGTCCTTGCGTTATTCAGGTTGAGCATTATGGAGATGTCGCCAAACTGGAGGTCAAGGTCCACCAGGGCCACCTTGCCCCCGGTCTCCATGGCAAGGGCCACTGCCAGGTTCACACTCACTACTGAGGTGCCCACGCCGCCCTTGCCAGAAAACACCATAAAGACCTCGCCGTCTGACACCTTGGGCGGAGCAGTAGCAACCGGAGCGTCCATGATGACCTGGCGAGGCGCCTTTTTCTGTTCCAGGGCATAAACCCGTCGGATCGCTGCGGTAAGCTCATCGCCACTGAACGGCTTGATCAGAAACTCACGTGCACCAGCCTGCATGGCACGGCGCAGATAGTCTCTCTCCCCCTGTACGCTCATGATGATGACAGGAGAGTTGGGGACGGCCTGGGCCAGGTTCTCTGTCGCCTGGATACCGTCCATGACGGGCATGTTTACGTCCATCAGGACTACGTTGGGCTGCAGCCGTTTGGCCTGCTCCAGTGCCTGCTGCCCGTCGCTGGCAGTGCCACAGACCTGGATATCGTCCTCAAAGCTAAGCAGCTTTTCGACATTGCCCAGAGTGCTGGCGATGTCGTCAACGATCAGGACCCGGATCGTACCTTCAGCCATTTTGTCGGTCCACCTGCATTAACGGATAACACAGTAACGCTACCCCATCCAGAGCCGCACTGGAGCCACCCGGGGTTATACCGTCATGGCTCCTGGCCTGGAACCAGGGGGAATCTTGAGCCCTGCCCACATGCGGACAGGAAGCTCTTTCCCCCAAGGCAACTGGGCCGCTTAGCTTCATCCCCACCTGCCTACCGTGCAGAGGTCATTCGGGAAGACTGTACAGGATCCACATGGATGCCGGGCCCCATGGTGGATGTAAGTGTGACCGTCTTGACGTACGTTCCCTTGGCTGAGGCTGGTTTTGCCCTAACCACGCTCTCCATCAGGGAGGCAAAGTTCTCGGCCAGCTGGGTCTCTTCAAAGGAGACGCGCCCTATCGGGGCATGGATTATACCTTCCTTGTCAACACGGAACTCAATTCTTCCGCTCTGCACATCCTTGACCGCCTTGGCAATGTCAAAGGTCACAGTCCCGGACTTGGGATTGGGCATGAGCCCCCTGGGTCCAAGTATCTTTCCCAGACGCCCCACTATGCCCATCACATCCGGAGTTGCCAGGGCGACATCAAACTCGATCTCCCCAGCCTGGACCTTCTTTGCCAGATCCTCCCCTCCCACAACGTCGGCCCCGGCATCCAGGGCCTCCCGGGCCTTCTCCCCGGTGGCAAAGACGCCAATCCTGTGGGTTCGGCCCGTGCCATTGGGAAGCAGCACTGTACCCCTTACCATCTGGTCGGCATGTCTTGGGTCTACGCCGAGCCGCAGATGCGCCTCGACAGTCGCATCAAATCGGGCGGGCGAGGTCTTCTTCACCAGCGCCACCGCCTCTACTGGCTCATACATCCGTACTGCATCTACCTGGGAAGCCACTTCCCTGTATCTCTTTCCATACCTGTGTGGCACATCAATCCTCCGTGGTGCGATCGGGCCGGTGCCCTCCCACATAAAAATCTTACCTCTTTTGGCGCTGTCTGCCTCGCCCCAGGCCGGCCTGCTCCCTGGTCCTTCCCCTGTTTCTCCCCCTTCCTACTCCCGGACCAGGAGGCCCATTGACCGGGCGGTACCTTCAATGACCCGCATTGCAGCCTCAATCTCGAAGGCGTTCAGATCCTGCATCTTGGTCTGGGCAATCTCCCTTACCTGGGCTTTTGTGACTGTACCCACCTTGTCGCGATTAGGCACCTTGGAGCCGTGCTCTATCCCTGCAGCCTTCTTGAGCAGGTCATAGGCTGGCGGTGTCTTGGTAACAAAGCTGAATGTCCGGTCCTCGAAAATTGTAATCTCGGCCGGGATCACCATCCCGCCCTCGCTGGCGGTACGCTCGTTATAGGACTTGCAGAACTCCATGATGTTTATCCCGTGCGGTCCCAGGGCGGTACCCACTGGTGGAGCCGGGGTTGCCTTGCCAGCCGGTATCTGCAACCGAACTACTGTCTTTACCTTCTTCTTGCCCATTACAAACAGCTCCTAA
>JAJZMA010000181.1 GCA_021850405.1 bacterium | reverse complement strand
TCTGACAGACGTAGTTGTCGCCCCAAAAAAATGGATACCATCCCGTACAATAGGTCACGTAACCACCGCCAGTGTAGTAAACCGTTGTCGAGGTCGTGTAGGCATGGGAATAACTGAGAGTACTCGACAGAACGTGATTGGCAGTATACGACTTGGTGTAATAGGCCGTATAGGTGCCAGTATGTGGGATGGGGGTCTGCTGCTCGTAGGTGTAGGTGTGGACCACCATCTGTTCATTGGTGGCAGGATCGCTTGCCTGCCACTCTATGCAAAGAGTGGCGGGAAGTGAATCAATGTTGGCAGGCTGGCTATCCAGGTTGGAGAGCGCTGGAGTCGATGAACACGCATTGTTAGTACCAGGATTACCAGTTACAACCTGCGCATAGGCGCAGCTGGAGGTACTGGTTGGACCAATGTACGTGTGGGTTATAGCCAGTGGGGAGGTCGGCTCTGACAAGATGTAAAACGGGGCCACAAACACATTGTTTGTGCCACCAAGCAGCGAAACCTCAATCGGACTGCTGGAGCTCTGCCCCGTCATACAGGTGTCGTTCCAGTTCATGGTCGCACTGATCGCGTTCCACGTCGCAGAATTGACAGTGGTTCCGCCACTGGACGTCACATAGGTCTTGATTGGATTGGCCACAAAGAGGCAGATCTGCTCAGGATAATTGTTGAGCGCCCTGGTCGGGGCTATCCAGTATTCGTAGTCCCAGGACGCAACCGCGTAGTAATCACTAGGAGAAGGATAATATGACAGGCTCCCGGTGGCAGGCATGGTAGCTGGCGTTACGCCACCAGGGGCTGCCAGTGGCGGCGCTGCCAGGGGGTAGGGCGGACTCGACCCACATGCATTTCCTGCAGCCGCTACTGAAGTTATCCCACCACCAACGCCATATGACAACCCAGCCACAAGAAGAGCCAGGGCCAGGAACATCGTTTTCTTCATCGTCTACTCTCCGCCATGCAACAGGACCTTCCAGATCCCTATGAGTACGTCTGAGCGTCGCCACTTACTAGTGCCCATGCGCCAATCCTAGCGCCCCTCAGCATGATTGGATCAGACAGTCGTGTAACAATTGCGCAATTGCCTCCCCCTCCACCCGGGTGCCAGGAGACTGGGACCTGGGGGATCAGGCGCAACGGTCACGGCCCGATCCAGCCCTGGCCAGCCGCAAACCACATGGGCTCACAGCCCTACCCGGAAAGTGGTGAGCAGGAGGACCTGGAAGAGGTTCAGCAGACGACACTCACTCCAGCGCCAGAAACACAGCGGTAGGGCTCTATCTGGGCTGCCGCCACTGCCTTTATGGGAATGCTGCTGAATATCGGTGACCAGCTCAGGTCCACAGTGGCCTTTCCTGTCACTGCGAGAATACCGCCGTTGTAATCAGGAGGCGGTCCATTGGAACAGGCGATTGAAATCGACGCTGAGGAACCCAGTGACCCGGTTCCTCCCTCACGAGAACCGAGGGCGGCGCTGAAAGCACTCTGCACATCTCCCTGCCCCGAGCCCCCGGAGACGCAGGGTGAGTTACTGTCCCTTGCGCCCACCAGGACCGCATTGGTCACAGCATTCTGCAGCTGGTTCTGGGTCACCACATAGGTCTGGGCCGTGATCGTTCCCAGGACAAGAGCGATCAGAACCGGCAGAATAAGGGCCATTTCAACGAGCGCCTGCCCACCTGCCCTGGACCGTCTATCCATTACGCAAACCCCTGGATTGTGGCCTGGGCGGTACTGTTCACGGGAAGCAGCTGCCCGATAACTGGAATTGGAGTGGGAGAAGGCATCCAGCCTGAAATGGTGACTGTAATTACGGTGCTCGTCCCAGACGTGGCAGAGGTGGTACAAAGAAACATCTTGTAGGCAACCTTTGGCGGAGCGGCAGGGGGACAGGCATAAACCAGGTGATTGGGCGAGACATCCACCGCTGCCAGCATGCTCTCATGGATCGCTGTTACCGCCTGGGCCTCAGCAGTAGCGGTATAGGTGGCCCCAGAAGCTGAATAACCGGCAACGTACGTTGCCTCCTGGACAACAAACTGGGCGCTGGCGTTGTAGAGCTCCCACATAAAAAGCAAAATCCCGCCCAGGATCAGGAAGATAAAGACAGGGAAAATTAGTGCAAACTCAACCATACCCTGCCCGTCGCAGCGGCGTCTGCGTGGAGTTGACCCCAGCGACCTGGAGGCTGCGCCCACCGTAAACCCGCCCTCACCCAAATCCTTGTACATACCGTAATTGGAACATGCCCGACAGACAATTAGAAGCGCCATGCGGTAACTGCTCTGTTACAGTTGTGCGCTCGTCAAGAGAGCCCGTCTATTTCATGAGATGGGCTTTCATACACATGGCAAGCGGAGCCTGCCGCCAACCAGAATGCCAGACCCACCAGCGTAGAGGTGCGGCCCAGCGGGGCCTCCCGAATCCTGAACCCGCGGGCTCAGAGCCCAGGCGGTGCGGGAAAGTCTGCGGCAAGGATCTGTCCGCTGGAGGCGCTAACAAAAAAGGCCAGCGAGGAGATTGAAGTTGGCACGGGAGGTGGCGTATTGCCGGAGGACGCTCCCGCAGTAGCCGACGGTGTCGGGCCCGGAGGGGGAGGCGAGAACTTGCCAGTAGCAACCACAACCCACACCTGTGTCGGCACCGGAGCCCCACTTGCTGGATGGAAATCAGATGACACCTGTGAATACGGGAAGAGTTTGGCGCTGTATGAGACCTTGCCCGCAGGGTGCCATGCCTGCTCTACTGCAGCAGTCGCTGTCGCGATGGCAGCAGCACTGGATACAGAGGGGCTGGCGGTAGCCACTGGTGCAGGGGGGACAGGTTTATGTTTTACTGGCTGTGCACCACACCCAGCTGCCAGCAGCCCTCCAAGACAAACCACCACAAACATCCATCCTGCCTTGTCTGTACCGGTGCGCCAGCCAGTAGTGAAGGGTACGACCGGAGGCTTAGAGCTGGCAGACAGCGACCATCTGTTATGCGACCGTCTGCTAGTGGAAAATAGCATACCGTAGATCATAACAAGCGATAGTACTGAGAATCGTCGCTGTTGCATAACTGTAAATCAGGCCAGGCTCCCCCTATGCCAATGGCCAGGTGCGAGGACTGGGCACTGGCCCCGGCCTGCAGGTAGGGCCCTGAGCCAGGGTGTACTGGCCCTGCCCATCCAGGGAAGGAGGGTATGAAGACGCGAAAACTGCACAGGTGGGACCTGCCCTGGCACGGTCTCTTTTCCTGCACCTACAGCCCTATCGCCCTGCCTGCGAGAGCAACTGGCAGGGCCCCGGTGGCAGCGATGGAGTCATGAAAGCCGGGCTCGCTACCTCCTTTTTCCAGCCAGGCCACCCGTAGCTGCTGGATCGCAAGTGCTCCGGTCAGATATGCAGAAGCCTGGGTCGGCCAGGCACAGTATCTGGGCAATGCACGTCAGGTCAGAGCGCGCGCACTTCGCGCACATCGGTAAGATCGCTGATGATCGCGAAATCCTTAGCATTGTGCGTTAGCAAAGGAACGCCATGGACGTTGGCTGTCGCAGCAATGGCGAGGTCCACAGCACGGCGACGAGGTTGACCGCCGCGGGCTGACACAGCAGCGGCCAGACGGCCCCATTCTCGCGCGACCCTAGCTGTGATCGGCAGCGGCTCAAATGCAGCTTCGACCGCACCCAGGCGCGAGATACGCAATGCCTGTTCGTCAGGGTCAGTGGCGACAAGAACCCCAAAATGCAATTCCGCCAGGGACGCCGTGCTGATGGCAGCCTCAATATCTGCAGGGGCGCTCTCTCCGATAAGGACAGAAGTATCGAGCAGAGCCCGCATCGGCTCAGACAAACGGGTCGGCGAGAGTGGATGGGAAGCGTTCCAGGTCATCGCCGAGCGTCCGGGGCGCAGGAGACCGCCAGACATCGCGCAGGGCTTCGCCCGCGACCCAATGTCGGCGCCCAGCGGGCCCTAACTCCGCCACGGGCCGCCCAGCAACAGTGACTGTGATCTGCTCGCCAGCCTGCGCACGACGCAACACCTTGCCGACGTTATTGCGCAGTTCCTTCTGAGGGATGGTTGCCATAACCTCATGGTGGCAGAAGTGCTACCTGCAGGCAAGAGGTTCCTTTGTACCTTTGTACCGTGGCAGCATGCCTCTACACAGGGCTCCAGTGCATCCGTTATGCTGTGCTCGTCCCGCGATTCAGTCTGCGCTCAGGAGTGTGCATGAAACCATGAATGGATGGGCCAAATACAGCAATGCCCGGCGCATGCCTTCAAACTACTCAGCTTTGAACTGGGACGGCGCCCTGGTTTTGCATGCGTCACGCATCATGCGCCACGCTACAGCCCGACAGCCCTCCCGGCGAGCGGCACCGGGAGCGCCCCTGTGGCTGCCAGGGAATCATGAAAATCCCTCTCGCTCCTGCCGGTACTG
>JAJZMA010000099.1 GCA_021850405.1 bacterium | reverse complement strand
CAGTATCACTTCGCCGCACCAATGCAATGTTGAGGGGGTCGTGGTATACCTCCACCCAGTCCGGGCTTGCCAGCAGCATGGTTGTAAGGGGGGTGTTTTCGTCAAAGAGGATGATATTGGTGCCGGAGGAGACAAGATCCTGGTCCCAGGCCGGAGTATCGGTGGTGATCGCCTCATACTCGTACAGGGTTGCATTGCCCATGAGCGCGGCATCTCCGAAGATGAATACCCTGTCTCCACGATTGTGGAGTGCCATCGCCAGGTAGCCTCCTTCCCCGTACTGGTTGAAGACGTGTAGCCTGGGGGGCAGTTCTGCGAGAAAGGATGATGCGCATACAGGGAACTGCCTGGCATAGTAAAGGGAATCTACACCTGCAGACACGGTGGATGCCGCATGGGCGACTACTCCTGCCGCGGTAGCAAGTATCACAAGTATTGAGAGTGGAATTGCAAGCCGGGGCAGCTCACTGGGGCTGTGTCCCCTGGCACTGGCTGTGCTGGTTGTATCCCGTGATGACGCCACCGAAACGGTTGGAATCCCGGGACCGGTGGCTGCCGGGCTACCTGCTGGTGGGGGTGCAGGATCCATCTCCTGCAGGGCAGGTATCTTGCGCAGCAGGAGCGAAGCCTGCTCGATCCAGATCGGGGTTACAACAGCCACAAAAAGTGCCACATGCCGCACCGACTGCAGCGGCATGATGATAAATCCGATTGAGACCAGTGCATCCCGAATGGTCATTTTGCGGTTTGCGACTGTCATGACAACAAAAGAAAGGAGCATGGCAGCAAATGGCCAGATAAAGATCTCATGGAAGTTGGGCGAAAACCACTCGACGATGTATTTTTCCTGGGCTGAAGAGAACTGGGTCTGGAATGGATAGAGCAGGATGGAGGGTCCGTATGGATTCAGGATTGATGCCGCAACAATCAGTATTTCGGTCAGGACCAGTAGCCGGATGGGGACTGTGTTCTGCTCATCCTTGCCAATGAATCTGGCGAGCACGGCGGCCGCGATGAATGCGCCAACAATTAGCGGCTCGGTTATGAAGCCCGGGTGAAGGTTGGTCCATAGGACTGACAGGGGAACGAGCAGGAGGACAAGCCGTCTGTGTCCCCGGTATGCCAGCTCGAGGATGAGCATCGTTAGGCAGATGAACAGAAAGGTGATCATTTCGGCACGGGGGCTCCAGATCGGGTCACCTGCCAGTGCTCCCAGCAGTAGCCCCCCCCCAAGGGCAAGGTAGTGAGGCTGTCGCAATCTCCCACGGATCAGCAGGACGATGAAGCCAGCAAAGATGATCACTGCCATGCCCAGCTCAACGCCACCGAGCCCCATAAGATGGTCCAGCAGCCCAAATAGTAGCTCGGCTGCCCACTGGGCTATCACCCAGTGCTTCCCTGGGACCGTGTAGGTGTAGGGGTTGGTGGCAATAAGGTGATGGGTGGTCAGCATGGTGTTCGCATTGGTTATCTGCCACCAGAAATCAGGGTTCCCAATGCGGTTTGTGACCAGTACTGCTATCAGTAACATTCCAACGGTGACCAGCAGGCCGCCCGGTGAAGCGACGGCCTCCAGGAATGATTTCGGGAAGCCAGGACCAGCTGGCGGTGACGGCGCGTTTGGCATCAGCCTATTGTGCCCGTTTGGGCGACCGGAGGGAAGCCTGGGGTTGGCTGCGGCTTTGCGGTAAGCGAGAGTTGGCTCCGGTGGTTTTTGCTGGTCACCCTGCCTGGTTTTGGGGGGTTATGTGGATCCCACCGGAGCATCAAAAAGCTGCGCTGCCCCTCGGACAATCCAGCCTGCAGGTGCGCGCAGCTTGTGCCAGGTAAACCCAGGGCCCCTACGAGTCGCGTCCGATGCGACCCCGGATGGCCACCGTGTTGGACGCTACCTGTCCCAGTTCAGGGTCTTCCTTCCAGGCTGTGAAGCACTCAAAAAAAGCGTCCTGGGGGGTGTGGCTACCCAGAAACATGGCGATGTCATCGGTGGACAGCTCAGACCGCACATTTAATGCGCGTACCAGTCTCTCTCCCTGGAGCACCCTGAGCCGTCTGGAGTCACGCATCCACAGAACTGCCAGCAGTCCTACACAGCAAAAGCCAGTTGCTCCCAGAACTATGGACATCGTCCGTACAATCTGGACGCCCAGCTCACCATGCAGCGCAAGGATACCAATAGTCAGCACGACACTGGTGATCAGCAACGCTATGCCTATACGCTGTACCCTTCCTCTGCGTCGGAGGTTCCCCTGCTGGTGTTCGAAATTTTCACAAAGGCGTACCACGCTTGGAGAGGCAGCGAGAACCTGTTCCGGGGTCAGGCCGCCCTGGGATCGCTCGCGAACCACCCTGGCAGGATGCTGCTCTGCTGGTGTTGCTGTGCTCTCAAGCAGGGAGGACCGGAGATCACCCAGATCCAGACCCTCCATTCCCAGGTGCTGGGACTTTCTTTCAGAACTCATCTCGATACCTCATTTTTGATCCCTGTATAGTTTTGGATGCTCCTGACGTACTGGCGGCAAGGGGTTGGCTTACTGAAAGCCTGGGTGAGGCGGACTCTCATGAGCCTGGCATACCAACGGCATGGGAAGATACCTCAACTATCATTCGCTCGATTGTGTCTTTGAGCACGTTTGCGTCAAACGGCTTGTTCATGAAGGTTATCCCTCCGAGCGCCATGACGCTGCGTACTGAATCGTCCTCTGTCCGTGCCGTGAGGAGTACCACCGGAGTGTGGGCAAATTCGTCCAGTTTGCGGAGTTCGCGACATAGGGTTAGCCCGCTCACGATGGGCATCATGATGTCTGTCAGCACAAGGTCGGGATGCCACTCCTTGGCGATCTCCAGTCCTTCGGCCCCGTTCTCTGCCAGACGGCTCTCGTGGCCAAAAATGCGCATATGCAATTCCAGCAGTTTGCGCAGCGTAGGGTCGTCTTCCACCACCAATATCTTTCTTGCCGGCATCACTTTTCTCCTGTGCTGGAGCATCCCACTCCGGTGGCACATACCATAAGTTAGTTCTACTCCCAGCCGCTGCCCAGGTGGGCAATGCAACAGCCTTGTGACATGAGATCATAAGAACGCTAGATGGTTGATACGGGTAGTGACAGATTGTCGGAAGGAGGCTTGAATGCGGGCGCAGTTTTTTGTTCGTAAAGCCCCGGAGGGGGAGCGCTGCACCTACCGGGTTGAGGATTATCTCGTTGGGCCAGTCGAAGACGTTGCAGCCAGGCAGGAGGTGCTCTCTGGCAGATGGACTGACAAGGGGGGGCGGCAGGTCCAGCCCGGTGAGGTAGTCTACATTTCGGACCTGTTTTACACCTGGGAGGAGGGTGAATGGCACCTGGTGCCTCCCGGGCCGTTCGCCGATGGCTTGTATCGCCTCGCCAGAGGCTGACTCCTGCTGGATGGAGTTGGCCGGGGCGCAGTCAGTACCAGGCTGGTGTCCGGGGCCACTGTCTGGGGCCACTGTAACAGGCCCGTGTGTCGGTCGACCCGCTTATTGCAGGTATGATCATTATTTATGAAGAGGCTGTTGCTGGAGGGGCAGAGTGTCGGTGTCGGTTGAGAACAAGCTGGCCGTAAACCCGTCAGCGATAGCTGGAGTACGGTTTCTTATCAGCCGCCGGATAGAGGAGCTGGAGAATTCTGCAGCCAAGCAGGAAGCGCGCCTGCTAAGTGCAAGTCAGCGGCGAGGTGAACTGAGGGAAAAACTGGCAGCAGCCGAAACCATTTGCAAGCACGTACTCGGCAACCTGTCCAAACTGTCGCCAGCCGAGGTGGAAGAGGCCTTTACCAGCCTGGCGAATGCACGGGGTGATATGGCAGCCCTTGAGGAATCCTTTGGCGACATTGGGTCCCGGATCGCCGACATGCGTGCGGAGCAGGAGGTGCTGCGCCAGATCCAGAGGAGTATGGATGATCTTTCAGCCGGGGCTGGTACCGTTCCCGGAAAGGCTGCGCGTCCGGCTTCCAGACAGGCGTTCCAGATGATAGAGGAAGAGCGGATGCGCATTGCGCGTGACGTGCATGATGGCCCAGCGCAGGCACTGGCGAATCTGGTGCTGCAGGCTGAAATACTCGAGCGCCTAATGAAGAAGAGCCCGACACTGGTGGAGAAGGAGCTCATTGATTTCAAGGACGGGGTGCGGGGGGTTCTCGACGACACGAGGAGGCTGATTTTTGATCTGCGGCCCATGACACTGGACGATCTTGGCCTGGTGCCAACACTGCGGAAGTTTCTGAAAGACTATGAAGCCCAGAACCACATAACCACCCATCTTCGGGTGGTGGGCGAGGAGGTGCGGCTGCCAGACACCTACGAGCCTACGATTTTCCGGATCATTCAGGAGGCGCTCAACAATGTCTGGAAGCATGCACGTGCGGATGTTGTTGAGGTGATCATTACCTTTGAGAAGGAGCGCGTCACCGCGATCGTC
>JAJZMA010000115.1 GCA_021850405.1 bacterium | reverse complement strand
GCTGGTCGACCCAGACGGTGCAACATCTCCACATTCTGACATGAACGTAGCCTCCCCCGTGCACGATAGAACCTCGCCCCATACAACACATGTCGATGCCCGGAGGCGAAGGCCCATTGTGGAAAAGCCCAGACCCATCCCACTGATCGGATCAAGCTAGCGATGACCCGTGAGGCCCCCGCAGATCACATCTCCATTTTTCTGCTATGGGCAGGAATCTCCAGAGCTACACCACCAGGAGTTCCCTTCCACCTGTTCTGGTTCTGGGGGCGCCTCCGAGTTCGGATAAAGCCGCACACTGACTTCCCTGAACGATCCATAACCATCACTTTTTTGGCGATAGCCATGCTGAAAAGAGCACAGGTCAACTCCCCTTGGAACCACGATCTGGCTCTTGGCTGGCAGCGCCCAGGTTGCTCACCGCCCAAAGCCAGAACCGCACCGCCAGCACGCCTGGCTCAATAGACCGATGGGCGTTACTGGACATGCAATACTGGTTCAGCCGAGCCGCCCAGAGGACACGATCAAGTCCATCACGAGCGCAAAGACGAATCCTATTCCCAGGAGGGAAACTCCGGCAATGAGGTAATCCCTTCTCTTTAGGCCCAAGCCAACAGCGAAGGGCAACGCTACCGCCGTCAGGACTCCAGCGCCCTGAAACAAAATCACCAAAAGCACAGATCCGCCAAACCCGCCGAGGATCGCACCCATAAAAACCCCCCAGCCACCAATTGCGAGGATAAGGATGCTGAGAGACCAGACGATCACATGAACGTAAAGTGGCAAAGGAGAGCTTCCCGCACGTGGCTGGTGGTGGTAGCGTTGCTCCGGTTCATGAACGTAAAGTGGCAGGGAGAGCTTTCCGCACTAACCGGGTGCCTTCTTGAATGCACCGTCCGAACCACCACTGCACCAATCGCAATGATCCACATGATGAGGAACAAGAGGACAAACAAAAGCTCTCCCTACCTTTACGGCTCTCCTTGAACGGAAATTATACCCTGGCTACAATGAACCCATGGGGAAGGCTCGTGGGGTGGACCCTGCTCAAAGGTGGCTCTTATGCTCACGAAAGCCAGCTTTGCGGTTCGCAAGCCCACAGCAATGGGGGGCTGATAGCTGCCAGTACCTCATGGTTTCAGCTTGGGACTTGCGGTAAAGCCTTACCGGGCCTGCTAAAATTGCAATGTGAATCAGCCCTTCTCTCTGTATCCTGGATGCCTGCGGGCCGTCCGGCTCGTAAAATCCAGGAGCTCGGTACGGACACCGGCTACCACACTGCTGATCCTGGGATGCGCACTTACCCTGTCCGCTTGTGGTATCGGCACTGCCCAACAGCAGCTTTCGGCGCCTGCAGCGCCACCCAGTGCTGCCCCAACTCCGACAGCGGCTCCCGCCATCACAGACAATCTGGCCTCACAGGCTGCTGCCTGCTCACAGGCGCAAAGTGACCCGCTGCACGGAGTCGTCCCTCTGGTTAATCCCTCAGCCGTGCTTGCGATACACATCTCGTCTGGTGACATAACTTCGGTGACGAGCACCACCACCCAGGCCAACAGCAACGAACCGTTTGATCCGTCAACCCCACTTTCTGGAGCCATCGGACCAGGTGCAGAATCATGGACTGCTGCCACCGGACTGGCACCCAACGCCAATTATCGGGTCACGGTTTCTGGCCAAAACCATGGGAGCCCATATACCCACACTCTTGCCTTTACCACCGCAGGCTGCTTTACCCAGATGATCACCAATCCGCTGCCCACTGACGGAGAGACTGTTGGCATTGCCATGCCCATCGTGCTCCAGTTCGACTCCCCTGTCACAACTGCACATCAGCCTGCAGTCATTGACCACCTGACGGTGACCACCAACCCACCTGTAACTGGCGCATGGCGCTGGATGTCTCCCACCGAACTTCACTGGCGCCCGGAAACCTACTGGACTCCAGGGACAGCTGTTTCACTGACAGCCAATTTCCAGGGACTCAGTTTTGGGGGAGGGGTAATGGGATTTGCTGGATGGAACGAAAGCTTCACCATCGGGGCAGCCCACAGGACTGTAATCAACGCACTTACCCACCGTATGCTCGTCTACAGCGGGGGAAAGCTGTTGTGGAACTTCCCGGTAAGCCTGGGCAAACCAGGCTTTCCCACCCTCTCAGGCAACCTCTTTGTCTGGGGCAAGGAGCCATCAGTTCTCATGGTGTCATGCTCCACATTTGGTGGTGCAGCCTGCATCCCGGGTACCATAAATTACTATGACAGCTACGTCTACAACGATGTGGCCATCTCGTCAAACGGATTCTATATTCATGATGCCTACTGGGACGTGCCCGACCACGGTGTCGCCAATGTCAGCCACGGGTGTGTCGAGATGAACCCAGCAGATTCCGTCCTGTTCTACAACTTTGCCCAAACGGGCGATCTGGTTGTCATCCAGAACACACCCAATCCTGCTGATTTCACAAATGATGAAGCAGACTGGAATATCCCCTTCGCGCATTACGCCCGCTCAAGCCTCTCCAGTTAGCCAAGTCTCTACAGTTAGCCACGGGTTCACAGGCGCAAACCAGCGCACATGGCACCTGCACCAGTTTTGCTCTGGTTCCAAAACTCTTCCCGAGGGATGATTACTCGAGATAATCCTTTAGTTTCTTGCTTCTTGAAGGATGGCGCAGCTTGCGGAGGGCCTTGGCCTCAATCTGCCGGATCCTTTCGCGGGTTACACCAAACCGCTTGCCAACCTCCTCCAGTGTCCTTTGATGTCCATCGATAAGGCCAAAGCGCAGCTGGAGAACACGGCGCTCCCGCGGAGTGAGGGTGTCAAGGATATCTTCCACTTCCGAACGGAGCATGGTAAGTGATGCGGCATCTGAAGGGGCTGTTGCCTCCTTGTCCTCAACAAAGTCCCCGAGATGGGAATCTTCCTCTTCCCCAATGGGGGTCTCAAGCGACACAGGATCCTGGGAAACCTTGAGGATTTCGCGCACCTTCTCCGGAACGACTCCCATCTCTTCTGCGATCTCTTCATCAATAGGCTCACGTCCGAGCTCCTGCAACAGGCGGCGGGAGACCCGAACCAGCTTGTTGATCGTCTCGACCATGTGCACTGGAATCCGGATGGTTCTGGCCTGGTCAGCAATTGCCCTGGTTATCGCCTGCCGTATCCACCAGGTGGCATAGGTCGAGAACTTGTAACCCTTGTGGTAATCGAACTTCTCCACTGCGCGGATCAGACCCATGTTCCCCTCCTGGATCAGGTCCAGGAAGGACATGCCACGCCCGATATATTTCTTTGCGATGGAGACCACAAGGCGCAGGTTCGCCTCGGTCAGCTTGTTCTTTGCCTCTTCGTCGCCCTGCTCAATCAGCTGGGCATACTCCACCTCCTGCTCGGCCCGAAGTAGCGCCACCCGGCCGATCTCCTTCAGGTACATCCGGACAGGATCGTCCAGCGACACCGAATCCATAGCCTCTGCAGTGGCAATCAGGTCATCGTCAATCTCATCGACGGCCTCAAAGTCCTTGTCCCCATCGGTTATCTCGATCCCTATCTCGCGAAAAGCGTCGAAGATACGCTCAAGAGTGTCTGGCTCTGCATCAATGTCTGGAAATGCCTGCAGCACATCATCGGGCGTAAGAAAGCCATGCTCCTTACCCTGTACGATCAGTGCTTCTGCTGCGGTGACGAGATGATCGCCCGCAGATGGTGCCACCGCTGGCATCCTGGCTCTAGCTGTTGCCATCCATACTCCTTGCTTCTACTGGTCCTGGACTGTCCGGAACCAAAATCACGTTCCTGTCAAGATGCCCCTTCATCAAAGTGTCACCAACCCCCTCCCATGGTATTTACCCATGATGCCTTCTGCTTGCCTTCCCCTGGTCTGCTGTGCCGGACTCGCCGCCACCACAAACCGCCTGTCTGGGTGCCCCCGGTGGACCACACCCCGACCCATAACCTGATCCCAACCAGAGCGCCTACCTCACCCCTTGCGGATCCTGCGCAATCTCGGTGCCTGTAAGCCCAGCCGGTTGATCTCCAGCAGCAGAGCATCCACCTCCTCGCTGCGTCCCATCTGGCGCGCCTCCGAGAGCTGCAGTTGCAGTGTCTGCAGGGTGGATTGTACCTGAGCTTCACGCATAAGGCGCACAGCTCCCTCCAGCGCGCCCCTGATCCCAGCCTCGTCCAGCTCCAGAATAGGCATGCGCACGAGCATCAATTCCGCCGCGAGTGGGCGAATCTCCTCCTGCAGCTGCTGCAGGTCCAGCTGGCCAGATCCCCCCTGGCTGCTCTGCTCCAGGGCGCTCTCGACAAGATGCCGAAGTGCCGGATGCGTGACCTCCGATGGGGGCAACTGGCAGTCCTCCACCACCACCCTTGCCAGCGCTGGACGCTGGGCCACAGCTGCGCCAATATTGCGTTCCCATGGAGTTAAAGGA
>JAJZMA010000055.1 GCA_021850405.1 bacterium | reverse complement strand
GCCATGGTCCATGACCAGTATCTGGTCGGCAGCCAGTATGGTAGAAAGGCGGTGTGCGATGGCAATGGTTGTGCGTCCCTTCATAAGCTCGGCAAGCGCATCCTGGACCAGCCTCTCACTGGTGGTATCCAGGCTGGAGGTTGCCTCATCCAGGATGAGGATGCGCGGATCCTTGAGCACTACCCTGGCTATCGCGAGACGCTGTTTTTCTCCACCCGACAGCCGGTAGCCCCGTTCGCCCACCATCGTGTCGTAGCCTTTGGGCATCTGCATAATGCGCTCATGGATAAACGCTGACCTTGCAGCAGCCTCTATCTCGGGCTCACTGGCGCCTGTCTTGCCGTAGAGAAGGTTCTCCCGTATGGTCGCATGGAACAGGTAAGTCTCCTGGGTAACGATTCCCATAATGTCAGCAAGAGATTTCAGGGCGATCTCCCTGACATCTGTCCCATCTACCGTCACGCGCCCGCGCGTAGCGTCATACAGGCGTGGAACCAGATATGTAAGGGTGGTCTTGCCTGCTCCACTGGGCCCTACAAGTGCCACCAGCTTTCCAGGCTGGATCTCAACATTGATATCTGCGAGTGCCCACTCCCGGGCCCGTTCAGGGGCTGACCTGGCTGCCCCGGAATAGCTGAACCAGACGTTTTCAAAACTGACCAGCCCATGAACTGCTTTGGGTGAAAGCACAACCGGGTTCTCCCTGTCCTGGATCTCCTGGGGCAGGTCCAGGTACTCAAATATACGGTCAAAGAGCGCAAGTGAGCCTTGCACCTGGACCGATGTCTGCAACATCTGTCCGAGCGGAAAGAAAAGGCGGCTCTGCAACGTGGTGAATGCGACAATCGTGCCTGCCTGAATCGCTGGATGCAGGGGATCTCCCGCAACCACCAGCCCCGCGACCAGGTAAACAAGCGCAGGAGTGATGGAGAAGAAGGTCTGGACGAATGCAAAAAAATAGCGCCCCACCATCTGCTGCCGCACCTCCAGATCCGCCAGTTTGTCGTTCTCCTTCCGAAAGCGCTGTATCTCGTACTGCTGGCGCCCAAACACCTTGGAAAGAAGGATGCCCGATACCGAAAGCGTCTCCTGGGTGATGGCTGTCATTTCGGACAGTGACTCCTGCGTGTGTCTGGTGATGACCTGACTCTGCCGTCCCACACGATGCGTAAACCACATAAAGATCGGCATTATCCCCAGCGACAGCACTGTAAGTTGCCACGACAGGATCAACATGGCAATGAGTGTGCTTGCGATGGTAACGACATTGGAGAGAATTGAAGGAACAGTATTGGTTACGACACTTTCTATTCCACCCACATCGTTGGCGAGTCGTGACTGGATCGTACCAGTACGGGTTGATGTAAAGAAGTGCAGAGACATACCCTGAAGATGGACATACAGCTTTTCCCGGAACTCCTGCATGAGGCGCTGCCCCAGAAGATTGGTTATGTAAGTCTGCCCCACGCCTATGACACTGTTTATGACTGGAATCAGGCACATGAGCCCTACCAGTTTCCACAGGAGCGGAATATCCGGGGGAAGGGCTACCCCATTTTTGTGCGGAAATAGTGCATTGTCAAAAACAACTGCAATCAGCAGTGGATTGACCACACCAATAGCCGCTGTGACTGTGATGAGGACACAGGTCAGGATCACCTTGCCGCGATAGGGACGAAATGACTGGAGAACCCGGCGCACCGTCTTTCGGGAAATAGGACGTGGGTCATCCTCCCATCTGGAGCGCAAGCCCCAGTGTCCACCCATGCCACCGCCACGCATCATTACCGCTACACTCTATCGCCTGGCAGTGACGTCGTGCTCAAGGTCCCCGCCCAGAGTCATGGGCACATCGCGCTGCGGTGGCCCACCCGTTCAGCAAAAGCTAACGAAACGCCCAGACTCAGAAAAGGGCAGAGCCCAAAATCAGCACAGATGGATCGAAAGACCCCACATCAGACCCATGCGCCAGTAGGGAATTTTTCGAAAGCCCACCACACCTCTCCTTGCGTTGTGTACTGTGCCCAGACCAGCCCGGAACGCGGGCCGCCACAACGCTACCCATAAGTGTACTTTTGCAGGGCCCGCAACCGATATCCATGCGCCCACGGAGCAAAACCGGCCGAAGCATTCGGCATCCCACGGTCCCAACGCCCGGAATCACTCCGAGAGGAGCAACCCAAGACGGCGTCCGACATCTTCGAATGCATTCAGGGCAAGGTCAAGTTGCTCCTTTTCATGCGAAGCAGTCACTATCGTCCGAACGCGCGCCGCTCCCTTCGCAACTGTCGGAAAGCCTATGCCCTGCGCGAAGACACCGCGCTCGGCAAGCTGCTCAGACAGGGTCATCGCCAGTTCTGCCTCTCCCGTCATTACCGGAGTGATAGGGGTCTCGCTGCGCCCAGTATCAAATCCAATCCTGCGCAATCCTGCCTTGAAATAGCGGGTATTTTCCCAGAGCCGCTCCATCAGGCCAGGCTCGTTTTCCAGCACTTCCATGGCAGCAATGCAGGCGGCTGCAACTGCAGGAGGCTGGGAGGAAGAAAACAGGAAGGGGCGCGCCCGGTGGATAAGTGCATCCCTCACTTCTGTGCTAGCTGCGACATAACCACCCACAACCCCTATAGCCTTGCTGAGCGTTCCTATGTTAAGAGCTACCCGGCCATGCAGACCGAAATGATCTGTCGTACCCCTTCCATGGGAACCCAGTACACCAGTTGCATGCGCATCGTCTACCATCACCGCTGCACCATATTCCTCGGCACGCTCCACCAGGCCTTGCAGGGGAGCCACATCGCCATCCATGCTGAACACACCATCGGTGACAAGCAGCACCCTGCGGTGCCCGTCCTTGCGAGCCTGTGCCAGGGCGCGCTCTGCATCTGACAGGTCGCAATGGTCATACAGGATTCTTGCAGCCTTGGTCAGACGGATACCGTCAATGATGGATGCATGATTGAGCCGGTCGCTCACGACACAGTCGGTCTCATCAAGGAGGGCGCTCAGCACACCCACATTGACAGCATACCCACTCTGGAAGGAGAGTGCAGCTGGGGTCTTCTTGAACAGGGCCAGCTTTTCCTCAAGCTCTTCGTGCAGGGTGAAGGTGCCAGCAATAGTCCGGACTGCACCTGTCCCTACGCCCCAGCTGGATACCGCTTCCGCGGCCGCAGCCTTGAGTTTCGGGTGGGTGTTAAGGCCCAGATAGTTGTTGCTGGAGAGGTTCACAAGCTGTTTGCCGTCCACCTCTACCAGTGGACCCTGTGGAGTACTCAGTACAGACAATGTGCTTCTGCCGCCAGGGAACTGTCAAACTCCACAAGCGCTGCTGACCGTGGAACCGACGCAGCCATCTCTTTCAATCCAGCACCTCTATCTCTATATCGCTCCTGGGATAAAACCAGCTCCAGTCTGACATTGCCCGCTGGCATTCCGCCAGCCTTGCCAGTTTGCCGGAAAAACCCTCCCCCAGAATGCGTAACCCTGCGCGTTTCTAGGCGAATGGTTCGAGAACAATCTTGCCACACCGACCATCCCGCATCAGCTCCATGGCATGGTCAATATCGTCCATGGGCAGATGGTGCGTAAACAGGGGTTGGGGATTCACCTGCCCAGAGACTATATACCGCATCGACAGTTCCCAGGTAGAAGGTATCCTGCGTCCAACAATGCCGTACACAGTGATGCCGCGCATAACGATGTCGGCGGCTACGTCCAGCGAAAGGGGCGGACCCAGGCCCAGAAGGCTGACCGCCCCTCCAGGAACGACCAGGCGCAGCGCATTGGCCACAGCAGCTGGAGCGCCGCTCATCTCAAGGACTATATCCGGTGCGGCCGTATGCGAATCTGCCGCCAGCTCCCCGGCATCCTGCACACAGCTGGTAGCGCCCATGGCCTCAGCCAGGCTAAGACGGAACGGATTAGGATCCACGGCAACAACGGATGCGGCACCCTGGGCTCTTGCCACTGCAACTGCGGCACAGCCGATAGGGCCGCACCCGAGTATCGCAACGCTCTTTCCCTCCATCTGGTGGGGCTGACAGCTGTGCACCGCGTTGCCCAGGGGTTCCATGAACGCAGCAACTTCCGGCGCCACCGACGGAGGCACCGGATGCAGGTTTACTGCCGGCACCACCACCTGACTTGCAAAGACACCGTCAGTGTCCACGCCCAGTATGCGTGTCCTTTCGCAGACATGTGACCTTCCGGAACGGCAGGGCCCGCAAGCTCCGCAGACGACATGGGATTCAACCGCAGCCCTTGTGCCTATCTCAAATCCGGTTACACCAGGGCCCAGCTGAGCGATAGTGCCTGCCATCTCATGGCCCATGATCCTGGGGGGAACCACCCTGTGGCTTGCCCAGTCATCCCAGTTCCAGATGTGCAGATCGGTGCCGCAGATGGAGGCAGCTTCCACAATAAGCAGCGCCTCGCCCTCCCTGCAGATGGGAGGAG
>JAJZMA010000249.1:588-4459 GCA_021850405.1 bacterium | reverse complement strand
CCAACACCAACACCAACACCAACACCAACACCAACACCAACACCAACACCAACACCAACACCAACACCAACACCAACACCAACACCTACACCTACGCCTACACCTACGCCTACGCCTACACCAACACCAACACCAACACCTACACCTACGGGCGGAGTACTGGCCATCACAACTGGAGGACCGTCCTCACCTTCTCCCAGCCCGACCCCAGCTCTTACGGGAGCTGTCCAGGGCCTCTCAACCAGCGTGCCTTCAACCGGAGCGGATCTTCCATTCGGAGCATCCCTGCTGCTGGTTCTTGCTGGAATTGCAATGGTAGTCGTCAGTCAGGTCAAGGAACGGGATGGTCAACCCACATGCGACGTGGTTGTCATTCCGATAGCTTTCCCAAAGTTCTACTAGGAAGCAGACTCCAGCGGGGGCTGGACAGGTAGGGAAAAAGGAGGAGCCCGCCATCGGGCTCCTCCTTTCCTTTGCCTGCTACCCCCAGGAAATGCAGCCTATGCGTCCTCAACTCAAGTGCCCGTAGGGTGAACCCATACGGGCACTTGAGGAAGCTACCCAACAACAAGCTCCTCGCCAATGTTGCTGGGGTTGTTGCTCGCCAATGTCCGCGCGAGGTCCGTTGTCGACCGCTACAGTTGAGCCATGCCAAATTGGTTGCACTCAACACGCAGGATGACCACCCTCGGCCCGGACACCCTTCTACCCGGAATAAGTCTGGGCGCAAAGCCGTACGGGTTCAACGATCAGGGAGGACAGACATTCCAGCGGCTCCAGCCCTGCCATGGTGGAACGGACGCCACGGAAATCCAGGTTGTTCCATACAGCCATGACGGGACAGTAGTTGCCCACAGCATAATGCTTCACCGCTGGCGCTGCACTGGGTCTGAAAGCAGCCCGCACCCTGCTCCGTACCAGGCTGAGCCCGGGCAAAAGCAGAACGAATGGCCCCAGGCTGCCAGAGGAAGAGCCACCCCCATGGCGATAGGTGACCACGACAGGGGCACAGCAATGCGGTGGAAGGTGAGCACTGAGCTTGAGATGGATCACATGATGGCCCAAGTAGAGGATTGGGCCGTGAACGAAGGGAAGCTCCCTCTGCAGGCCACTGTTGTCCTACACCTGCAATGTCCCCTTGCGCGGGCCATGACCCACCTTGGTGCCTACTTCGGCGTTGACCCAAGGGATACCCCATATAAACATGGACCGTCCACCTGCCTGGTGTGGGTTGACAATGAGGCTGACGGCAATGGAAGCGGGCTCGTACTTGGAGAACTGGATTTCACGCCACTATCGCCAAAGCTAACCAGAGTATCCGCCCGGACCAGCAGCTGGGCAACACTTGCAGGGCCATCACCAGGAAGCAAACAGGTATCAGCCTGGAAAGTGAACCTTGAGGAGGCGCTGAGGGAAGACATTGATCTGGCCACTGGAGCGCTTGCGCGACCAGATCCCGCTACTGTACTCGGGTTCTAGAATGCAACTCCCTTCCGGACAAGAAAGGAAAGACCAATAATGAATGTATGGCAGTATCAGAGCGAGCGCATCATCCCAGTGGTTGGGACTGAAATACCCGGGGTGTTTGCCGAAACAGCGCGCAAATTTGGGTTCGTCGAGTCCTCTACTGGGCAGAACAAGGGAATGGTAAGGAATGTACCTGCCGGCGGCAAGCGCGACACTGCAACCCTCCGACTCTTCCTGCTTAGGGAAGGCGAAGCCATGCAGCTGAAACTGGAGCGCCACCGTGGCCCAGCAGAAGCACCAGATGCTGTACCTGGAAGGGAAGAGGCAGCTGCGCTCCTATGGAGGGCAGAGTCTGAAATATGGCTGGAGCGGATCTGGAATGCGATGTCGCTTGCGCTAATGAAAGGAGGGATTGGCCTCATATCAGCTGAGGTTGACGCCTTCTACAAGGGAACTCCCGAGGTGGTGGCTAAGGCTGTGTCTGATTACTATCGGGGTCACTTTCTCAACGACTTCACCCACGTGGAGTTTATCAACACAATCCCCAACACTGATGGAGAACAGGGCTTTCATGGTCAAGCTGCCTGTACCCGGGCCACCCAGGAGCTCTCCCGCGCCAGACTCCGGGTAGTTGCATACATGCGCGCAGACGGCCTCACCCCAGATACGCTCGCCGTCTACAATGGGCGCTTCAGGACCGCGATCCAGAGAGACCTTGCGCTCATTGCCTACAAGATCAATCCCTATCCAGAACGAGACATTATTGCCAGAAATGCAGGCGCCACCCCTGAGCCAGTGCTGCCATTCTAGCTACCGGCACGGTCACGGGTTTCTGCCGTGGCAGTTCACATTTGCTATGGCGGCTAAAGGAACGAGTGATTGGTGGCAAGGATTACAGCGTTATCCAGCGCCACAACTGCTGTTACCCAACACGCCAGCCACCCGCTCAGCAACATAAAGCGATGGGAAAGACGAGATATCGCCAGCAGGAGAGCAGTCACAAGAGGAAACTTCACTGTGAGCAAGCCCAGCCACGGACCGAAGTAAAAGTCCATCAGGTTGACCATCTGGTTAGCCTCGTAGGCCTGCGGAGGATTACTGGCAAGCGTGGTGGAAACGTCGAGCCCTTGCGAGATCAGGATGGCCAGGAGGACAAGCTGAAAGGAGCGGTCCTGCCTTAGCCGTTGCAGGAAAAAGGGCCTCCCACCTGCTACTCCATCTTTTCCAAACAGCCTCTTTCCGCTCCAGGTTGAGATCAGCGTGTCTGGAAACAGGGATACCAGCAGGAAAAGCCCAACTCCAGCCAGCTCACCACCCAGCGCCTCAAACAGGGCCTGGAGATTGAGGGGATCAGAAAGGAGCCGCATGGCATCACCAGTACGCGGGTAAACTGCCTCTGGGACATTGTCATATACCTTAACCGTGACGCGTTGTCCCGGCTGAAACCTGAAGAAGGAATGCGGGGGGCGCACCACCACAGCATTGGCGATCGCAAAATCGCCCCACTTGAGCTCAATGGTCGCGAGATGATCCCCATTTCCCTGAACCACGAGTCCTGCCCGTACAATCGACATGGGCACCATAGCGTAGCAATGCTGGGAACGCGACAAAAGCGCTGTGCGACACGCTGGCTGTGCCAGATAAGTTTCCGACGGCCGCACAACGAGTGGAATCCAGAGCAGGAAAAACAGCCCCAGCAGCACCATTGCCACCGCAACAATACGGACGGCCCGCTGTAGCAGACCACTCCCGAAAACCCTGTGGGAAGAAATCACCCAACCCTCCACCTGCGCTTCATGCAACCGGCAGATCCCACTACGGGTCCGAACCAACCTGGGGTATCCACGACTCCCGCCAGGGCGCTGGTTTCTGTTCCATGACCAGCAGCACGCGAGCAACATCGCATCTGTTTAGTCCAGGCCAGCACAGCTGTCCACCGATGAAAAAGCAGAAGGAACCACTGCAACCACCATGGCGCGCAGCTTTTCGTCGAGAGCCTGGGCGGCAGCATTCTCGGTCGCGATCCCCTTTACCATGCCTTCTGGCGAAGCAGCCAGGCCAGCCTTTCCGGTTTGCCCCACTGAACTTGCTTCCTGCTCAACTCTCGCACCGCTCGCAAGGAGAGAGTCCATCCCACTCATCGCGTCTTCCCAGGCAAAAATAGCCCCCGCGACAGGAGGCTTGCCTTCGGTGGTCATGGCGGCAGAAAGCTCTTTTGTGCCAGCAATAATCTTTGCTGCACCCGCCCTGGCCGCAGCCGGAAAGCCCGGAGAAGACGGCCCGCCCGCCGTCATGCGCTCACCTTCTCCAACCGCACCACTCCAGGCAGATATGGACCCGCACACGGTACTGTCCCACGCCTCCGCTGGCGTCAACTGACTAGGACCGCAGGCAGACAGAGGGA
>JAJZMA010000249.1:0-578 GCA_021850405.1 bacterium | reverse complement strand
CAGAGGGATCACCATCAACGCAAAAAATGAGAGCAGAGCCCCCGCTTTCACGTAATCCTGATGGCTACTCATCCTCTGGCGGCTTACCCGAACCCATGCCGCCGACCGGCAGGCTCGCCCCGTGGTGACGGGCGTGATGATGCCGGCGCAGTTCGTGCACCCGGAGCCGGGCAGATTCACGTTCGACAACTGCCGCTGCAGCCGCACTGCCCGTAAGACTCTCCATCACTGCCCTGGCACGGTCCCTTGCTTCAGTTGCCTTTTCCGCATCAATCAGATCAGCACGCTCTGCGGTGTCTGCCAGGACAACAACCTTGTCGGGCAATACCTGAACAAAGCCACCAGCCACAAAATAGTAGTCAGAGACGCCGTCCACTACCAGTTTCAACTCACCTGGCCGCAACTCTGTGAGCACCGCCGAGTGACCAGTAAGAATCCCAAAATCCCCCTCGCGCCCCGGCACTACCATGAATTCTGCCTGCCCTGAAGCAACTGGCCCCTCAGCCGTCAAAACCTCAAATGCAACGGTCATTCCGGCCCCACCGGAGGCACCTCTCCATCAGCTGAGTCATGCTCTG
>JAJZMA010000133.1 GCA_021850405.1 bacterium | reverse complement strand
ACCTGACTCCAGCCACTGCTGGTATATCCCCACGTGTCATTCACTACGCTAGTGCTGCTGGTTGCTCCCCCAAACAGCACTACCTGCCCAGTCGCAGGGTCATAGGTCATCACCGCTTCCTCCCTGGGCGATGGACTCCCGGTGCAGGTGTTGGTGCATCCGCTGCCAGCCACCTGTGACCACGTGCTGGCACTGTTGCTGTAAACCCAGGTATCGTTCAGAAATGATCCATCAGAACCACCAAAGACGACAAGTTGCCCAGTAGCCCCGTCGTAGGACATGGTGGCGTTCTGGCGACCAGGAGGGCTGCTCGGGCATGCAGTAGTGCAACCTGGAGATATTGCCTGGGTCCATGTAGTTCCGTTGTAAATCCAGGTGTCATTGAAATATAGGCCAGCACTGTTACCACCAAAGAGTACGATGCTGGAAAGCCCTGCGTCATACGCCATTGTTGCCACTTCCCTAACTGCAGGGCTGGTAGAAAAGGTCTGCTCTGTCCAGCTGGTTCCATTGTAGAGCCATGTGTCGTTGAGCTCCGTAGAGCCATTAAACCCACCAAAAAGAACGACATCTCCAGTACTGGGGTCATACACCATGGATGCCATGGATCTTGGCGGAGGGCTGCCCGCACAGGCAGTAGTACAGCCAGCCACCCCCACCACCTGGCTCCACACACTCCCATTCCAGACCCAGGTCTCATTCACAGGGGTACTGCCCACATCACCACCAAAAAGGACCACATCTCCAGTAGAGGAATCATAAGTCATGGATGCCATTCCGAGAGAGCCGGGACTTGTAGCTGGCGCCTGCTGTGTCCAGAGATAGGTCTGTGCCGCACTTGCCGAGGTGGTGGTAGCAAGAAAGGCCGCCATCAACAGTAAAATCACCTCTGCCCACAGATACGGCTCCGGACGCCATCCTGTGGCACGGCCATGTCCAGCCCTGCGCAAGTCCTGTACTCCCCACAATTTCATATATCTCATGTCTCTATAACTGGCCTTGCGTCCTCATGTTCTTGTAATCCCCTTGCTGCCTTTTCTGGCTACTGCGCCACCACCAGGACAAAACACTCTGCCAGCAGGCCTTCTGAATCCCAGCTGTCATCTTCAGCCTAAGGCATGATCCTTCCAAACGGATCACTCCGAGGTGAATTTGCTGTAACGATTTCTGGTTCAGCTACAGGTCTTCGCTCTTCATGACAGATCCCTGCGTATACCACATCACATTACAAGGCACTCCTACCCCACACCACCCATATCCTGAGTGCTTCGATGCCATCTCCTTTCTCTCCAAACCAGCCATGTCGATCAATAGGGACAAAATGTGCATCGCCAAATACCATCCCGCCCCGACCCGATTCCAGACATCCACGGCATAAAAAGCGAACATATGTTCTATACTTTTGAATCATGCCAGCTCTCTATCCTGGGGCAAACCGACCACTGCCAGACACGGCCTCCTTTGCCTGTCTGCTGCTCCCCGACTTTGCCCTGACCTGCGAATTTGCTCCAGAACCAGTGCCCAAGGATCGCCCTATTGCTATCTGTAATGGCCCCCGCACCAGGATTGCCCAGGTCAATGCAGTTGCCCAGCAAATGGAGATTCACCCGGGCCAGACGGTCGACCAGGCCCTTGGGAACTGTTCACAGCTCCTGCTTCTGGAACCACATCCTCACACCTATGAACTGCGTACCCGCAAAATGGTCGCCAGTCTCGAACGGGGCATCCCACACCCAGTAGTGCTGGGAGATGGACACTTCCTGCTCTCCCTGGCAGGAACAACCAAGCTGTACCCAGACATAAAAAGCCTGTTCAACATGATTACCGACGCCTGTGAGGAGATGGGAACTGCCATCCAGATGGCAGTAGCACCAACCCGTTTTTCCGCATGGGTAGCTGCCACCAGGGCACGCCCTGGCACCATCCTTATGCTGCATCCAGGAGAACAAAAGGAGTTCCTGTCGCCCCTGCCAGCACACCTGCTCCCCCTTTCCCCTGCCCAGCTACAATTGTTGGCCACGCTGGGAATCACCACCATTGGCCAGTTCTCCCTTCTGCCACACGAACCGGTACTCGCCCAGTTCAGCTTCCCCGGAGAGCGTGCATGGCAACTGTCACAGGGGAGCAATGCAGACATATCGCTACCAGAAGACCATAAGTATATAGATGGCAGGATCAATGTACTTGGTGAATTTGATCCGCCCCTGTCCTGCATTGACCTCATGAGCACCCATATCAAAAGGATGGTTATACAGGCCTGCAATCACAATGACTTCAGTGGCAAGGCATCACGACAGCTACGTCTGTCACTGACAACTGTACAGGGACACGTAAACACAAAAAAGGTGACATTTCCCGAACCACTGTTTCACCCAGATGAAATCTGGGCATACCTCAAGAGCTACCTTATATCTCTCCACCCAGACAGCGCCATCTGCATGGCTGCACTAACGCTTGCACCCCTTGTCTCCGCCCAGCATTCCCAGACAGATCTTCCATTCGTTGCAAATGGCAAAAGCCCAGCTTTGTCAAACGCACTGGAACGCATTGCGGTCCGCTATGGAAGCAACAGCATACAGCGCATTGTAGAGGTAGAACCATGGAACAAACTTCCAGAAAGAAGATATGGACTGATGGCCTTCGGCCCATAAACCAGCCTGTGCCCATAAGAATAAAGACCAGCAAGCCCAACATCCCTTCACTGCCTGCCCAGGTTTTTGTCAAAAACCGGTATCTTGCTGTCGTTCATATATCCGAAATATGGCATGTTATGGACGAGTGGTGGAAGCCAAAACCAATAGACCGGGTCTACTTTCACCTGGTACTTGAACGGGATTTGTCTATCAGCATCTTCTTTGAAAGAAATACAGGGCAATGGAAAATCCAGCAGCGCTAACCCCTGCTTCATGCCAGCCCACTGAATCAGCCCCCTATGTGGAACTGCACCTGCACAGCAACTATTCATTATTGAATGGAGCTTCCCACCCAGAAGAGCTCGTTGCCAGGGCGGCCACTCTAGGTTATTCAGCACTGGCACTCACCGACCAGAACAACCTGTACGCGGCTGTGGCCTGGGGCCATATATGCAAGGAACATGGCATAAGGCCGATAACAGGAATGGAACTTACCATGTTGCCATCAAATGGCCCTGTCAGGAACGGAGTTACACCCTTTACACATCAGCTTCCCAATCCAGGTTATAGAATGGCAGGGCAGGGCAAGCCAGCACCACATACCCCCATCAAGTTTCACTCATCCCCAGCAGCTTTCGCCCCGTATCGTCTGACACTACTGGCCTCAAACAGGACTGGCTACGCCAACCTCTGCCGGCTGGCCAGTCTTTCCCACGGGCACAGTGGCAGTCTTGTGGCCGACCCAACCCGAAGAAACAGCCCACACATCTCCCTGCCCGAACTTATGCCTTACACCGAAGGTCTCATATGTATGGCCGGATGCAGGGATTCCGAAATCTCATCCCTGCTCTCAATGGGCATGAAGGAATCAGCACGATCCCATCTCCGCAAACTGCAGCAACTGTTCAATGCCGGCAATTTGTATCTGGAACTTAACGACAACCTGGTTGAAGGAGACAGAAAGCGCAACCTGCTGGTCATCTCACTGGCTGAAGCGACAGGAATACCCATAGTAGCAACTGGAGATGTGTACTACCACGACAGATCACGCTATCAGGTTCAGGATGTCCTTATAAGCATAGACAATGGTATTACCCTTGCCGAGTCATCTCCTTTCCGTAAACCAAATGATGAATTCTTCCTGCGCAGTCCGGGTGATCAGGCCAGAAGGTTCCATAACTTTGCCACTGCCATCGAAAACACACTAAAGGTCGCTCAGCAGTGCCAGTTTGACATTACCAGGGACCTGGGCTACAAACTGCCGCATCCAGATCTGGCGCCAGAAGCAACGACCACTACCGCGCTGGTTCAGCTTTGCAATGAGCGGCTCTCCATGAAGTATGAGGAACACGAGCGCAAAGCAGCCCAGGAGCGCCTTGATGAGGAGTTGAGACTGGTCCAGAGGCATGACCTTTCCGGCTTTTTTCTCATATATCACGAGATCCTGAAACTTGCAAAACAGGTGGCCATGGAAATCCGGCCCAGACGCCCAGAGATGTCAGGGGGAATTTCTCCAGGACGGGGGAGAGGGTCCAGTGTTGGCAGCATCATCTGCTACCTCATCGGACTGTCCCACATCGACCCAGTAAGAAACAACCTTTTTCTGGGACGGTTCCTTAACGAAGAGATGGTATCGCTGCCAGATATAGATCTGGACTTTCCACGCGACATACGTGCCGCGCTGTTTGAGGCAATATTCCAGAAATGGGGAAGCCACCATGCTGCCATCATCTGTACATTCCAGACCTACCGTATAAAAAGCGCTATCCGGGATGTTGGCAAGGCACTCGGTCTGCGGGACTCTGACCTGTCAAGGCTGGCAAATACTGCTGA
>JAJZMA010000048.1 GCA_021850405.1 bacterium | reverse complement strand
GCTGCCCAGGCGGGATGCGTGCTCAGTGGCCCGGGCAAGCAGCTCCTCTTCATGCGCGAGGCTTGCGCGAAGGGAAAGAGCGCTCTCCTGAAGTGGTCCCCGGGTTATACCGACACTGCTCCACACCTCCCCCTCGGGCAGCACCGCGGTTCCACCCCCAGCAACCACCAGCCCTGCTTCATCAGGAGTGGCAACCAGAAAGCTTGTTCCAAACATAAGATCCAGCAGCTCGTCGAGCGCCTCTCCACCGGACACAAAATTGCGCAGACAGAGACCCGGCAGGCTGTCTTCTACTGCATTACTGCCCGACCCCGGACCGGCCAGTAATGGCTCTCTCGCTGCGCCCATGCCGTTATCAGACTTAAGGAAGACAAACCGCTCCCGGAGAGTGGCCGACGGAGGAAGGCACGCTGCCTGCTCCGGCTGCTCCAGCACCCAGGCCTGGGCCCACTGCTCCATTACTGCTTCTATTACCTGGATTGGCACGCCAGGCAGAACTGTTATCAACTGGAACAACCGGCTGGTAACACCACTTTCCTGAAACTGGGAGCGACGGCCCTCGTCCATATCCTGGTCCAGCGCACCCAGACGGCCAGCAAGGGAGTAGACGACCGCCTGCTGTTCTGCAAGCGTCTGCTGCGCACTGGCCCAGCGCGCTTCCAGATCGCCAGCGCGCACGATCAGTTCCTGCATCTCCTGCCCTGCTGCATCAGCAGCACTCCTTAGCTCCTCAACCCTGGCCCAGCTGGCGCTGGCCCGCGCTTCCAGCTCCTCACCGGCCACACGCTTTGTCTGCAGGTCTGCGGCTGAGCGGGCCTCCTCTTCCAGCAGGTCACCAATCCGCTGTTTGCGCTCTGCTATCGCTGCTTCCTGGGTAGTCTGACGCACCCTGGCCTCGGCCAGCTCCATCTCCACTTCCTGCATCCGCTGCCGCGCCCGGGCAAGCTCGCCCCCTGCGTGGCTCGCCAGCGTCCTGGCCTGGGTGCTGGCGTCACTCTGCTCCCTGTGGGCTACTTCGCCGCTCCGGATACGCTCATCCAGCTCAGCCTGTTCCGCAGCAATCCGCACAAGGGCCTCTTCCCTTTGCAGCACACCGTGCTCCATGGCAGACAGCTCATCCGCAACAATTGCCGTCTGGGCTACAAGCGCAGATACCTGCTCCATCACCCGCACAGCGTCACCCTGGCGTGAGGCGACCGTAACCGAGGCCTCTTCCACCTGCAGGCGCATACCCTCGATTACAGCCTGACACTGCGCAATCTGCTCGGTGGCAGCCTGTCGTCTGCTCTCACATTGCAGCTTCTGCTCCTCAACGCGGGTTAGCTGTTCAGAAGCCCGCTGCAGTCGCTGGCGAGCTCGCCTCAACTCACCCATACAGCTACGCCACTGCTCCCTGGCCAGGCTTCCCCTCAGCTCCGCAAGGCGGGATGCTATCTCACGCTGCTCCAGGGCAGCTGCTGCCTGAACCTCCAGCTCAGCAATCTTCGGCGCCACCTCTCCCAGCCACCCTGCCAGCCTCTCTACCTCCTGGTCGCCCATATCCAGTCGCCTCGCGGCAGCATCCCGTTGCGCCCGAAGACCACGTACTCCCGCAGCCTCCTCCACCAGGGCGCGCCGCTGGAGTGGGCTGGCGTGGATGATTGAGTCCACATCATTCTGGGCTACGACTGCATATCCGCTCTGCCGGAGCCCAGTAGACTCCAGCAGCTGGTCCATATCCCGCAGCCGTGCGGCACGGCCATTTATGCGGTAGTAGCTGGGCTCACCCCGCACCACCCTCCGCGAGATCAGCAGGTCCTCCTTACCCCTGGCAGCGGTCTCTCCACCCTCAAACTCAATCTCAACTGAGGCAAAACCCATTCCCGGCCGGCCCTTGCCACCAGAAAAAATCACCTCATCCATGCGTGAGCCACGCAACTCACGGGCGCGTGTCTCCCCCAGCACCCACCTGACTGCATCCACGATGTTGCTCTTTCCACTACCGTTCGGCCCGACAATTGCGGTCATGCCTGGCACAAAGTCAATCTCGGTCCTGCGGGAAAAAGTCTTAAACCCATGGATGCGCAGATGGCTAACTCTCATCCTAGGCATTGTCCCCGTTTGGCAGGCCCGGCGTCAACATATGGTGGCGGGATGACCCCCTAAGCTTCAAAACCAACAAGATATTGTGGACAAAGCAGACACCACACTACCAGGACCGCTGCCGGCCGGCACGTAGCGGGACAGGTAGTCCAGGGAGGGAACGGCTCTATTTTGGCGTTGAATGCCTGCCCTGTCCACGGGCAACACCACCTGGCTCCGCCGGGTTGCCAGAGCGATGCCGCCGGCGCCGTCTAGCAACGGCAGGCTGCTCCACCTCCCGCTTGACAGGGGCCACTATCGCCTTGGGCGCAGCCAGTCGCAGTGCTACCCTGCCCAGGCGGGAAAGAAGACTGGCGCTGGGCCGCTCATCGTCCACCCCAACTGACACTCCTGCCCAGCTCTTGTGATGGGAAGGTCTGGGCGCAGCTCCAGACGCCGGTATGCGTCCACGATCGGGGCGCTCGACACTCGCTGGCCTGCGACGCACGGCTGAGGCTTGCCGACGCAGGAACTCATTGCCGAGTGCAGCCTCAGCGGCCGCCTGCTCAGCAGCCTGTTTGGTGGCGGCGTCACCTTCCCCCACTACAACCCCAGCAACAGTTGCCGTTGAGTGATACCGGCGCTTTCCTTCCAGATGGACTGGCGTTGCCCGGTATACAGGTGCAACCCCATGGAGTTCCTGGGCCACCTCCTGCAGTCTGCCCTTGAAATTCATGTCATCCCAGTCTGCAAGATCCCCGACGGTATCAAAGAAAAGACGGGTCACCGCTGCGTACCCATGCTCCAGGAAGATAGCGCCCATAAGCGCCTCAAATCCATTGGCAAGCAGCGATGGCAGCTCTGCAGCCCTTGTCTTCGTCGCCCCCTTCCCCAGCAGCAGGACCGAACCCAGACCCAGCCTTCCCGCGAGCAGGGAAAGAGAGATGGTGTTCACCAGTGCTGCCCGCTGCTGGGTGAGCCGACCCTCCTTATGGTCCGGGAACCTGCGAAAAAGATGTTCTGCTACAACCAGTTCCAGTACTGCGTCACCCAGATATTCAAGCCGTTCATTATCAGGATAGAGGGTGGCAGCTGTGCTGTTCTCATTTGCCCAGGAGGAGTGGGTCATCGCCTCCTGGAGCAGCTCCCGGTTACGAAACTGCAGGTTGAGCCTGTCTTCCAGCTCCAGCAGTGCAGCTTCCTGTTCCGGAAGGAGACCTACGAAGCGGCTCCCACCTTTTCCTGAATGTAGTCCCAGGCCTGTTTGACTGTCGTGATCTTCTCGGCGTCCTCGTCCGAGATCTCCATCCCGTACTCCTCCTCGAACGCCATTATCAGCTCTACCAGATCCAGCGAGTCGGCGTTCAGATCCTCCACGAACGACGCCTCGGGTGTCACTTGGTCTGGCTCCACTCCCAGCTGGTCCACCACGATGCCCTTGAACTTCTCGAATGTCATCTCTGTCATGAATACCCCCTTGTTCTTTCTGTCTTTCTGTCCTGTCTTGCTGCTGCCTGTTCCTTTCCGGTTGCCTATGTATCTCCCCGTCTTCCCTTTCGTGCCGTTTTGCCAGCTCCTGTCTCCTGTTCGGGTGCGGGTGCAGCTCCATAGCGCTGCCAGAGCCCCGTGCCACAGTGCCTCCCCCGCCAGAATCCTGCACCGGGGATTGACCCGCCTCATGGGAATTTACAACACCTGACGATGCAAACGGATTCTGGGCAAGTTCAGGAGGGATCCAGGCGTATTTCCCCGTTGCTCCATCAAGAGGTGCGACTGGACGCTGTGCTGCTGCCCTGGAGTGCCTTGCAGGCTGCTTTCCAGTAGGGGCAACTGGCTCCTGGCCAGTATCTCCAGCATTTTCCCCTGCAACCCCTGCGCTTTTTTCGGTCATACGATTTTCCTCATCACCCTTCCTTGGTCAGGGATCATGTGGCAAGTCCACCATCCACATGAATAACCTGGCCATTGATATAAGACGCGGCACGGGATGCCAGAAAGTCTACAGCAGCAGCAACCTCATCGACAGTCCCAAAACGGCCCAGTGGAATCTGGCGCACGAGTCCATCCACCACTTTTTCTGGCAGGCCCCGCGTCATGTCTGAATCTATGAATCCTGGAGCAACAGCATTAACCGTGATGCCACGACCACCGACCTCCCTGGCCAGCGCCTTGGTGAGCCCGATGACGCCAGCCTTGGCAGCCGAATAGTTCACCTGACCAGGGTTCCCCACGACACCTGAGATGCTGGCAACATTGATGATCCTGCCTGCTCTCACCCGCAACATGCCGCGCAGCACCGCCCTGCAGGTTTCCATGGCAGCCGTGAGATCCACAGCAATTACCGCATCCCAATCCTGGTCTGTCATACGCACAAAGAGCCCATCTCTCACAATCCCGGCATTGTTGACCAGCACGTCTACCCT
>JAJZMA010000125.1 GCA_021850405.1 bacterium | reverse complement strand
TGGGTTACAGCCAGGACAGGACAGAGCGCCAGCGAAACCATGGCACCAACGGTGCCTCCAGCCCGCATGGCTCGCTCCCGCACCCATTCCAGGGCCACAAGGGGCAGCATCGCTGCCAGGAGCATCCTCCATGCAAGCCCATCCGAGGAGCGGTGGTGCATCAGCTCGTGGGACAGTATCGCTGCCAGCTCCTCATCCGGGAGCAGCTGCAGCAGCCCGGAAGAAAGCACTATGGAGTTTCCCAGCGTTCTGGCAAAAGGCATCCCGCTGTCGGCTATACGCAGAGCTGGTCCTTCCTCATGCCCAAGACCAGAGAGGTCGAGTGCAGCCCGCAGCCGCTCCCGCTCCCGGCTGCTGACCCTGCGATAACCAAGCAGGCGGCAGATTTCAGCCTCAAAAAAGATGAGCAGCCAGGCAAGTATGGCTGTCACTACCACACCCAGCAGAGCCATCCCTATCAGACGATCCAGCATTCCGAGCGGGCTGCCAGCATAGGCGAGCATAAATCCATCGAGGGCTCCCCCAAGAATGCCAAGAAGGACACCGAGCATGGCGCTGGAAAGATCCAGAGACGTTCCAAACACGGGAATGGCAGCGCTCCCTGATGTCGTTGCCAGGAAACCCGCGATCGCGCCAACAACAGCTCCTATGCCTGCAAAGATGGCAGCCACCCAGACAAAGCCCCAACTACACACGACAGCAACTGTCAACGGGAGCAGATACCGGCCAAGGGCATCAAGCACGGTAGGGCCGGCTGCAGCCTGGGTGCGGTTGTGAGGCACATCTCTTTCGTCAAACCCTGTAGCCGCCTCTCGCTTCCTGGTCGTGCCAGAAGGGTCGTGCTCATGGCCATCGTGTGCTCCATCCCCCGGGCGATCTGCAGCAGCAGGCAGCGCAGCGTCGGGTGCCGGGCCCGCCTTTTTCCTGCGGTGGGCCAGGCCCTCTGTTTCCGCCGCGAGCTGGGACGGGGTCGGCAGCCCTGGCTCCGCACCAGGCAGCGGCAGATCCTCTGGCATCAGGCAACTCCCCGTGCAGTCAGGGGCTCAATATCCACGATTGCAACCCGGTGTCCGGATGTATTCCAGACTACAGCAGCCCTTCCGGTAGGGAGGTGCATAAGCTCGCTTGCTGAAATCTCTGGCCGCTCGCTGCGGCGAATGGAGGTGCCTGCCACCTTGCCCCTCCGGGCGGGGTCCAGGGTCCTGGAGACCACAATGTCCGGACGTGTGCCAAACCTGGCGCTCATTGTCTCTGCATCAGCACCTGTCACCTGATGGCATATCACCAGCCCGCTGGAAAGCAAACTGCCCCTCAGGTCCACGTTTTCGGGCAGTTGCTGGGATGCCACCACGATTGAAATCTGCGCCTCCCTAGATTGCCGAAGCAGGTCCACCATCTGGGTGGGGTCACCGAGTGCTGCAAACTCGTCCAGCACGACCACCGCTGGGGGAAGATCCTGCGCCCCGAGCCTAAGGCAGGCAGCCTGCTTCAGGTCCTGGATGAGGATGCGCGCCATGACAGACACATCCCCAGTGCTTGCCATGGCAGGAAGGGAGATATGAGTAACTGCCCTATCCTTCAGTGCGGCCGAAATCCGCAAGGAGGGGCCCCGCTCCAGCGCTGGTCCGAAAACGCCCCGCACCACGCTCCCGAGGCGTGCACGCATCCCGAGATAGGCCGTGGAGCTGGGATTCCCCCTGCTGGAAAGCCCTCTCAGTTCACGGGCCAGGTCAGCATCCTGGATCGCTACCCTCTCTGCCAGGCCACGCATGGCAGATGGGTCCAGAGCGTCTGCCAGTGACCGCATCGTGACCCTGATTCCTGCCAGGCGCATAGCAGTAACGAGGACTGAAATCGCCTCCTGGGCCACCTGGCGATAGATCTCCCCTGCTGGATCAAAGGTAAATGAGGAGACCAGCTTGTCCGCTACCTGGGCTGGCTCGCCGATGCGGCACGGATTGTAGCCAAGCGAGTTGGGAGAGAGGCCAAGTGCGCTCCGGAAAGGCAGCTGATGCAGGGTGGCAAGGGCCCTGGCCGTGCGCTCAAGGCGCCCTCCTTTCCCATCCACAATTACAACCGGGGCTCCTGCTGCAAGGGCGCCGTGGACAATGCGCTCGGTCGTCACTGTCTTGCCGGAGCCGGTGTTGCCCAGAATGAGGGCATGGCGCGCCAGATCCGCAGGAAACAGGATGTTGGCCGCCCCCACAGAACGGCTCTTTCCAAGAGCAAAGCTGGCAGGGGCGTTCATCGGGCGCCTTTTGCCAGGGGCCATTGCACCAGGTACGGTGCCGTGATCCATTTGGCCCGTCTGCCCAAAAGAACCATCATGTCAGATCCTCATCTGCGACCATGGATGGCTCCGGGTACTGGATTCGAACCAGTGACCTTGCGGTTAACAGCCGCCTGCTCTACCGCTGAGCTAACCCGGATTGTCGGCACATTATATGCCTATTCCCAGGCCAGCCCGCGGACAATGCGGCAAGACAGTGTGGCAAGACAACAATGCGGCAATACCGCCTGCAGTTGGCCGCGGCCGCGCCCCCCCCCACCTGCATTGCGGCTGCATGCCAATGCTTTACAGCTCACCGAGTCCCGCCGCTAAACCTCCTGGCGTCGGGTTCAATCCTCCCCCGTTTCGCCCCCTTTGGAAAACAAGAACACAGGGAGAAACCAGTATCCATCGCACCTTTTTCCTCCCCAGCTCAGGCTGTGCCACCCAGGTACCGCGTACACCAGACAGCAAAAAGCGCAGTGGCGAGCAGTCAGTGTGTCCTGCGCCGTCCGCCCTGGTGAGGGAGCGCCGGGATTCCAGCAATATGCACCACCCCTGCAGAAGATTTAGCCTGACCGGCCTCTACCGGTTGTGATGGCCAGACCACGGTAAAAGTGCTGCCCACGGCTGGCGTGCTTGCCACTTCTATCCTGCCCCCATGCAGGGATACCAGCCTCTCCACCAGCGCCAGCCCCATTCCCGTTCCTCCGAAGCGGCGCGTTACTCCGCCCTCCTGCTGAAAAAAAATTCCAAAAATCTGTGAAATAGCTTCCTCATTAATTCCAATCCCATTGTCTGCAATACTCACTCTTGCCATTCCATCCCCGTCTAGCCCAGCTGTAACTGTCACCAGTCCACCAGCTGGTGTGAACTTGACTGCATTGTCGACGAGAGCTTTCAGCACCTGATTAAAGCCATCCCGGTCGGCCCACACATTTATCTCCTCGTCACCATAAACCTGGACCGTACAGGGAAGGCTCCCTTTCCATCTGGCCGCGACCTCTGAGATAGCCTTTCGCACCGCAGGCAGCACAGGAGTGTGGGCCGGATGTAGCTCTGCACCACCCTCCAGAAGTGCAAAGTGAATTATGGTCTCGACAATCTCGTACAGGTTGCGGCTCGCTGTCTGCATCTCTTCTACAGCTTTTGCCTTTGTCGCCTCATCCCATCTGCTCCAGTAAAGTTCCAGAAGGTCGGTATAACCAACCAGCACTGTAATCGGTGTGCGCAGTTCATGCTGAACAGTAGTGAGCAGCTCTGACTTCATTCTGTCAGTCACGTGCAGCCGCTCAGCTGCTTCCCTCTGCAGATCAAACAGCTGAGCGTTCTCAAGCGCCACGGCAGCACTATTGGCAAGAACACTCAGGGTTTTTTGCGCTGCTTCAGAAAGGCGTTGAGTTTCAGGAGGTGGTGCTACGGCCAGGCATCCCCAGAGATGCCCCTGAAAGCGCACAGGAAAAACAAATAACGTCCGCTCCCCACTGCCAAGCTGCACGACTGAAGGTGCCTTGCGCAGGTGGTGTAAAACCTGGCGTACGCCAGGTACAGGCTCTTTGTCTGTCCGGCCATCTCCATGCCATTCCGTGGACTTTCCCGTCTGGCGTCCGAGCCAGGCCTGCGCACCTGGACCCGCAATCTGCGCAGCTGCAATGGCAATACCCTCCATGAGAGCCTCGCCACCTTCCACAGTTGAGGTCAGAGTCTCGGACACAACTCTCAGCTGATCTACCGACTTCTGGATCTGCTCGTTCGAGGCTTCGACCTGGGCAAGATGCTGCTGAAGCTGCGTGCGCATGGTATTTACGCTTTGCGCAAGATTTCCCAGCTCATCGCGTGTAGTAACCGGAACGGGCGTGCTCAAGTCCCCGTTCGCAATCCGGCGCACGGCTGCCTCCAATTTTGCGATCGGCGCATGAACGGCACGGTCCACAAACAGCATGATCGCAAGCGCAGTGAGCAAGAGCAGACCGCAGGCCAGCAGTGCAAGCATAATCTCGTTGGCCCGTTCTCCCGCAGTAAATGGGGCCATCGGCACCTCAACTCCCACGTACCCCGCAATCTGCTTGCTGCCCGGGACAGTCACCGGCAAAAAGCTGCCCACTACCTGCTGGGTGCTACCTGACAGCAGTGTCTGGTAGACCGCATGCACTGGACGGGTGGTGACGTGCGCCAGTGCGCTGCCAAGTGCTGGTGCCAGAAAGCTGGTGGTCTGGGCTCCGTCTGCACCAAAAACAGCGACCCGCC
>JAJZMA010000155.1 GCA_021850405.1 bacterium | reverse complement strand
GCTCGCGGCAGTAGCTGTCGCGGAATCTTCGGCCGGTCTTGAAGCGGTACTCAATCGTTATCTGGGAACAGGCGATGGGCTGCTTTCAGTACACAGGAAAAGGATCGGGCAGATCCCTGATGCAGAGGCCAGAAGAGCAGTTGGCAATACCGTCAATGAGCTGGTCGGACGGGTAGAGGCCATGCTTGCAGAGCGGCAGGGGCAGCTGGACGCCGAGGAGGAACATTTACGGAGGCAGGGCGAAAAGATTGACGTCACGTGGCCTCCGCCTCCGCTTGCCCGGGGGACGCTGCATCCTGTGACCATTGTGCTCGACAGGATGAGAAAGATATTTGCCGACCTTGGCTATGAAGAGTTTGAATCCCCAGAGATCGAATACGACGATTTAAACTTCACGATGGTCAATATGCCCCCCGGCCATCCAGCACGCGCCACCCAGGCGACATTCTTCATTGACAGCTCTCGCCTGCTGCGCACCCACACCTCTCCAGGTCAGATACGTGCACTCCGTGCGCGAGGCGCACCGCTGCGCGTAATTGTACCGGGCAAGGCCTAGCGCAGCGATCCTGACTCCACGCATTTTCCAATGTTCCACCAGGTAGAGGGCTTGTGTGTTGCAGAAGGGCTTTCCCTTGCTGACCTGAAAGGCACCCTTGAGGTACTGGTCCGTTCGCTTCTGGGTCCAGACCGGGCGCTGCGGCTGCGGCCCCATCATTTTCCATTTACCGAGCCATCCCTGGAGGTAGACGCGTCCTGCATGGTATGCAGTGGTCAGGGCTGCAAAACATGCAGGTTTTCAGGATGGATTGAGCTGCTCGGATCTGGCATGGTGCATCCGGCAGTGCTGGAAAATGCTGGCGTGGACAGTACGCTGTACCGTGGGTTTGCACTTGGAATAGGCGTTGAGAGGATAGCGCAGCTTTCATTTGGTATCGATGATGGCCGCGCCCTATATGAAAACGACCTGCGTTTTCTTGCCCAGGGGGCGCTGTGAAGGCTGTTCTCTCCTGGATTCTGGAATACCTTCCCTCCAGACCATTCCAGGCAGAGATAATCGATGCACTGATACGAAGTGGAACCGAAGTGGACGCTGTCGACACGGTGCCGGCGGGTGTTGTCGCGGCACATGTACTCGAATTGACCCCAATCCCCAAATCGACCCGTGGTGTGCGCATCGCGCGGATTGACACAGGCGCTGGAGAGGTCACCCTGCTAACCGGTGCGCCCAATGTGTCTGCAGGTGATCTTGTACCCTACGCCAAACCCGGAGTGATGTTGCCAGGCTGGCAAAAACCGCTTGCCACCAGGGTAATGTTTGGCATCGAGTCGCCTGGCATGCTGCTGTCCGAATCGGAGCTGGGGCTGGGGGAGGCTGCAGACGGTCTGCTCCTGCTCGAGCAAGGAAGCCCTGGTGATCCACTTGAGACACTGCTCCAGCTCCCGGTGGTACTCACGGTAGAGCCCACCACCAACCGCCCAGATCTTCTTTCCCATCTTGGGCTTGCCCGCGAGGTAGCTGCCGTACTAAGAATTCCACTGGCCCCGCCATCTGTCCAGGATCCAGAGCGCATGGCTGCGCTTGCCCTGGCAGCAGGCGACAATGTCGCCATCCAGGTTGCTGACCCTTCTGTTTGCGGGCGTTTCATGGCCTGCGCCATTGACGGCATACAGCCTATGGAGTCCCCCACCTGGATGCGCACGCGCCTGGAACTTGCCGGCATGCGCTCCATGGGGCTGGCAGTGGACATCACCAACTACGTTGCGCTTGAGACCGGTCAGCCGCTGCACGCCTTCGACAGGGACAAGCTCGCTGCCATGGCACATGACACCACCGCACAGCCTGGCCACGACCAGCTGGCTGGCAACCCACCAGAGGAAATAAACCTGCTGGCTGTCCGCTCCGCCAGCAATGGCGAAAGGCTTACGTGTCTGGACGGTGTGGAGCGGACCCTCTCTTCGACTGACATAGTAGTGGCAAACGGTGACCAACCCATATCACTTGCGGGGCTCATGGGAGGGGAGGGGACAGCGGTCAGCGACACAACAACAAGGCTTCTACTCGAAGCGGCAACCTGGCCTCCATCCCGCATCCGGGAAACGTCCAACCGGCTTGCGCTCCGGACAGAGGCCTCATACCGGTTTGAAAAGGGGCTGAGCCCGGAGCTTGCTGACTACGGGGCTGCACGGGCACTGTTTCTGTTTGCCGAGCTCATGGGGGCACGACCAGTATCCCTTGCACGCTGGGAAGATAGACCACACGTTCCAGAGAGCATCGAGATTACTGACGCATTTCTGGACGGCCTGCTCGGCTTCCACCCAGGCATGAGTGAAAGCGCCGACATACTGGGTCGGCTTGGATTTAGCATCGAAAAAGGAAAAGATCCATCTGCACTGCTTGTTACTCCTCCAGCTATCCGCCTGGACGTGGTCAGGGAGGTTGATGTCGCAGAAGAGATAGGCCGGGTGCATGGTTACGATTCCCTGCCGGCAAAATTGCCGGCGCTTGCCCCAAGAGCAGACCTGCAGCATGGTGAGCGTCCGGTTGACCAGCGCACAAGAGACATCCTTGTAGGAGCTGGATTTTCCGAGGTTATCAATTACTCCTTTGTTGCTGGGACAGCTGGGCATCCGGACACCTGGATCGAAGGTCTGGCGGGAAGTGCTTCCCGGATCCCTGTGCTCAACCCACTCTCTGAAGAGTTCGCGTGTATGCGCAACAGCCTGCTGCCAGCGCTGCTCACCAATCTGGCCGATAATCTGCACCACAATGTTGGTGACCTGGCACTTTTCGAATATGGCAAAGTCTTCCAGGATTCCCTGGTGGCAGAGCAATCTGACAGCAAGTCTGACCTGCCAGCACTGCCGAAGGAGACGTGGATGGTGGGCTTAGGGGCATCCGCGCCATCTGCTGCCGACGCTGTTGCAGTCTTTCGGCATACGCAGGCAACACTTGCATGCCTGGTCCACCGGCTTTCGGGACAGACACTCCTGGCAAAAGAGCCGGAGGTGCCGCTCCACGGCTTCCATGAGGGCCGTTGTGCAGAGCTGTATCTGGAAAACGGCGAGAGGATAGGCATCCTGGGTGAAGCAGGCAGTCGCTGCACCTCCAGGCTGGACGTAGGCCACCGCCTCATTGTAGGGGAGCTTGCACTCACCAGCTTTCTTGCAGCAGAAAAACACGTCCGCTATTTCGCACCTGCCCGATGGCCAGCTGTCGCGAGTGACCTTAGTATCAAGGTGCCGGTATCGGCAAAGGCGGGCGACGCAATTGCCTGCATAAGGCGAGCGGGGGGAGAGCTGCTGGAATCCTGCTCGATCTATGACGAATACCACGGCAAGCCTCTGGGGCAAGGATGGAAGGCCTGGAGTTTTCACCTGACCTTCCGGAACCAGTCAGGCAACATGTCGCGGGAAGAAGCAGCAGGAGTAGAAGAGAGAATCCGCATCGCTCTTGCCGGGGAGCTAGGGGCGAACCCCCGCTAAGGAGAACAGATAGTGCAGGCATCCTGTAGCCCTGAATCCCGCACCTCTTTCGGAAAAAAGGATGGGACGGGCGGCCGCAGATGGGTGTACTGCAGGCTCCTGCAGGGACGCACCAGGAGCCAGGCAGATCAAGGAGACCATGACAATGAGAGGCCCTCAACAGCGTAGCACTGGCTCGCTGGGACAACGCCTGGGCGAGCAGTTCTTTGGGCAGGATACGCTTGTGGTCGCAGAGCGCCTGATCGGGTCGCACATGCGGGTTACGACACAGCCTGGGGGCACCGTTGAGGCGATTATCGTTGAAACCGAGGCCTATCTTGGGGACGATGACCCTGCGTCTCACGCACACCGCGGCGCAACGGGGCGCTCGGAAGTAATGTTTCGCCAAGGGGGAGTAGTTTACCTGTATCTGGTATATGGCATGTACTGGTGCCTCAATTTTGTAACTGGACCCAAAGACGTGGCGGGGGCAGTACTGATTCGTGCTGCAGAGCTGGTCTCAGGAGAACATGTAGTACGCACCCGTCGCAAAGAGCTGGGTCTGGACCGCGCCGGTCGACATACGTCGCGTCTGCTGTCTGGTCCGGGTACGCTCTGCCAGTCACTCGGTCTTGACGGGACATACAACCGGAGCGATGCATGTCAAGCCAGCTCGGTAGTACAGCTGTTTCAGGGAGCGTCACTCCCTGTTGTGGCCACCACACGAATTGGTATCAGGGCCGGCCAGGAACTGCCGTTTCGTTTTTTCTGTCCCCAAAGCCCTGCCGTTACCTGATGCTCATGGCCACGCACCCATTCATGTACAAGCTCTCTGGAACTACTGACGTGGTCCAGTGTCCGTGGCTACCACAAATGGTGGGAGGGCCATAAATCCGCTCGCAATAGGGATCATGGGATCAACAACCGCCGAGGCAGAAGTACGGTCACGGGATAAATGATCCACTATCGAGTTGCGCGTTATCCCGTATTCCCTCAGCCAAAATCTTACTTTAGCGAGATCATTCCCTCAGGAGAAAATCTTACCGAAGGGGATGATGCCTCCCGGAGGATTTCCGAGGGAAAAGAGATGCG
>JAJZMA010000259.1 GCA_021850405.1 bacterium | reverse complement strand
GGAAACGGGATGTAGGTTCTAAGCACCGGGATGTCCCGTCCCAGCAACACAGCCCATGAGCCGAACCGGTCAAACCATCTCCTTGCCAGCCTGACGTGGGAAGGGGAGATGCCCACGTAACGGCCGGGACCGAGCAGGAGTGGCTCCCCAAAAATCCGGGCAAGCCCGTAGGCGATCGCCGAGCCGACCAGCGTCCCTGCCACACCGGCAACAATCATGGCGGGCAGGCTGGATCTGCCAGAGGCGGCAGCAAGGCCGCCGAGCGGCATGACAGCCTCGCTTGCTGCAGGTATCCCACAGGAACCAAGCAGCATCAGGATGAACACCGCTGCAACACCATAGTGCTCAATTGCGGAAGAGAGCGTAGCAGTCATACTTACAAAAGATTGTGCACTATCTTCCAGCCAGGGCGACCTTGATGATCACAGAGGCAGCAACCCTGGCAACTCCACCTGAGCCGTTTGACCCACTCTTTGAGCTCCAGTGGGGCAGCAGCGAGATGGCTGGGCGGATACTGGCAGAGCAGCTGGATCCAGCCACAGAAAGCCTTTCGCGACCCAGAAAAGTCGCTTCGCACGTAAAGTGGCTCTCACACCATATCCCTGGCCGTGCAAGTGTCCTGGATGCTGGATGCGGCCCGGGCCTTTACTGCAACCTGCTTGCAGCGGCTGGGTACCAGGTGACAGGAGTAGACATCAACCCTGCTGCCATCCGCTATGAAAAAGAGCAGCAGGCAGCCTCCCTGCCTTCCCCGTCGGGAACCGCCCCGACGGCAGCACCCAGCAGTGCGCAGATCTCATACTCCGTAGAGGATCTGTTTGCCATGCAACGGCCGGAAGGAGAGTGGTTTGATGCTGTGCTCCTGCTGCATTCGACCATCGAGCTGTTCCCCGTCCCTCTGCAAAAGCGGCTTCTTGCGCAACTATCCCAGCTTGTTTCTCCGGGTGGAACAGTTGTGGTGGAATGCAGGACCCGACCAGACTACCCTCCCGGACGGGTTTGCTGGTGGGAATGGGAGGAGTGCTCCCTGCTCTCCTCCGCTCCCCACCTCCTGCTTACCGAGGTGTGGGGCCGCAAAGGCTGTGAAATTGTCCGGCAGGCAACACCGGTTCCAGGTGGCATAGAGCTGCTCCAGTCGACTACCCGTCCAGTTCCACTCCCTGCCCTTGAGCGCTGGGCGGCCGGAGTTGGTCTTGAACCGCACGCCATTTTTGATGGATGGAGCAACCGGATGGCCAGCGATGATACCGCCCGGATCGTCGCCCTCTTCCGGAAACGGGATCCGCACAAAACCACAGGGACAGCAAGGCCAGCTGGGGATTAAGGCACCAGCAAATGGCTCTGCCTTCAGCCCAGATGCTGGTTCAGGAAGTTCAGCGTGCGGCCAAAGGACAACTCAGCTGCGTCGCGCTGGTAAACCTCTGGCCGGTCATCATTGAAGAAGGCGTGATCGCAACCCTCATACCAGTAAAACTCTACCGGCAGGTTTAGTTCTTTCAGCCGTTCCTCCAGAGCGTCCACCGTCTCCCGCGGAGTGGAGTGGTCGTTGGCTGCCCAGTGACCCAGGAAAGCTGCCCTTGCGCGGGAAAGGTCTGTTGCCGCCCCTGGCTCAACACCGTAGTACGGCACCGCTGCTGCAACCCGGGGGTCGCTACCTGCCAGATAGATGGCAAGCCCACCACCCATGCAGAAACCAACGACACCAATTCCCTCGCCTACAACGTGGCCGCTTGCAGTCAGCCAGTCGATGGCCGCCGACATGTCCCGGCCGGCAGAATCCAGGGTTAGCGCCATCATTGCCTTCTGGGCATCGTCGGGCTCGGTTGCCACCTTCCCGTGATACAGGTCGGGCGCAAGCACGGTAAACCCACTGGCAGCAAAGCGGTCGGCAACCGCCTTTATGTGAGGCACAAGGCCCCACCATTCCTGAATCAGGAGTAATCCCTTGCCCTTGCCGCCCTCCGGCAGTGCCAGATATCCGCTCTCCTCCAGGCCAGCCGCCTCAAACTGCACCATTTCACCCATGCCTGATCTCCTTTTCAACCAGAATTACCTGCCATCCCACCCCCTGGAACCACCTGCTCGCCAGCAGGCAGAAAGCGCAAAACTGGCCCTGACAGTGCAGACCGGGGGGGTGTGTGTCTAGAATACGGCGGAAGGTGCCAGATCTGCTGGTAACCACAGGTTCACAATGGAGAGGCAATGAGCGTTACCGGATACTGCATGAAGTGCAAGGCGAAGACTGAGATCAAGGACCACAGCAGGTGACCATGAAGAATGGCAAGCCCGCAACCAGCGGAGTGTGCCCCACCTGCGGCACCAAAATCTACAAGATAGGCGCAGCCAAGTAGCAACCAGTGTGCCCGGGGCATGCCAGCTGGCGTGCCCCGGTAGCGCCTGCCCTGCCCACTGACCGGTGTTCCCGGCAGCTCCATGCATCTCATGGAGGCTCCATTATCTGGTACGGTACTTGTTGCAAGGCAGTATCGCTACTGTGGCCCAGACTGTGATCCACGATGCGCTCATCTGCTGGTGCACCAGCAAGGCACCCGCTGGTGCCAAGAACTTCAGGATGAGGCAACACAGGGCACGGCATGGGGCATACCGCCCCCGGAGGAGGCTTTTTTCAGGATGGAGCGCACAGCACAGTCGCAACACAGGGCTCCGGCGCGGGCAGCAAGCCTGATCATCGCCGCATCCCTGATACTAGGCACTGTAGCTCTCACCGCAGGGAGCAGTCCAGCGTCGGCCAGCTCTGCCTGGACCGCGCCCCCGTCCACTTCCCTGTCTTTACTGTCCCTGGACAGCGTCGATATGCTCTCGCAGAATGCAGGCTTTGCGGTCGGCTGGAAGGGTAGCAACTGGAACGGTGCCACCTTTGCTACAGCAACCGCAGCGGTGATGTCCTGGAACGGCCAGCGGTGGAGCAGCACATCCCTGCCCAGCATTGCTGGCGCCAACAGCAGTGTCCTTGCATCAGTCAGTGGGACCGGCAGCAATGATGTCTGGACTGCCGGATGGGAGCTGCTGGGCAGCGCGACCAGTCCCACCTCGCAGCCGCTGCTGCTTCACTGGAATGGCAGCAGCTGGAAGACGGTTTCAGTGACTGTGGCCGGCCAGGCCAGGATCTATGGTGTTACCACTGTTGCTGCCAATAATGTCTGGGCCGTCGGCCTTAGTGCAACGAGTCCAACAGCTGCCCCGCAGCCCCTTATCCTGCACTGGAATGGGGCAAAGTGGACAACAGGCAACATAGCGTCCCAGGCGCCGGGAGAGTTCATCTCCCTCTCCATGGTAGGCTCCACACCCTATGCTGCTGGAGAAGGCAAAAACAATCCCCTTCTTGAGCGCTACAGCGGTGGCAGCTGGAGCACCGTCACGGTGCCAGCGTCAGCAGCGCCTTCCGGGGGCGTTCTAGTATCACTCTATCCGGAGAGCTCGAGCTCCATCTGGGCTGCCGGAAACGGCTCTTCCGGGCCCTTTGTGCTCCACTGGAATGGGGCAAAGTGGGCAGTGACCACCCCACCCACCCCTGCGGGTCTGTCGGGAGTGGTGCTCACCAGCATCGCAGGTCAGGGAAGCCAGGTATGGGCATCCGGATATGGAGCCAGCACTGCACAGACCTACCCCACTCCAACCCCATCGCCGTCCGCTACGACCCCGCCGGCTGAAAGTGGGCATACCAACTACGGGATAGTGGAGACCTGGAATGGAACAAGCTGGGCCGCCACCAGGCTGGGCTCCTCCCTGCCCAACACCGCCCTCTATTCAATTTCAGCCGGGGACGGTCCTTTGGTGGTGGTTGGCCAGACTACCAACAACAATTCACAGCTCATGGCCGGAGTCATCCAGCAGGGCAGCACGCCTGCCGCTGCTGCCTCACTCCTGGTTACCCTCCTGATCGTGCTTGTCATAGTACTGGCGCTGCTGGCCCTGACAGCCCTCCTGCTGGCAATGCGCAGGCAGGCAGGGCAGGGGCCAGATGAGCTGCCTCCAGGAGGTACTGCTGACACTGGCGGGGAGGCAACGGGAACACCTGCCCTTCCGGTCAGCTAACCTGAAAACTTCGGGCCCGCCTTCAACCTGTCCACCAGGGCCGGTGCACCCAGGCAAATTGGCCTGCAGAGGGATCAGCCGTTGGGCAGGATCTTTACGGTAAAGGCGTCCGACTGGGTATGGGCAGCCACGACCTGGAGCAGGTAGCTGCCCGCGGGAAGGCTAGCCACCGTCACCGTCTGGGACGTTGCGCCAGCTGGAGTGCCGGTTCCGTAGGTCTTTCCCGATCCGCCCACGAGTGAAAGCTGCAGGCCGGGCGCAACTGCAGTCAGACGCGCTGCAAACGACCCCGACGTTGCCACGGAAAAGGAGAAAAGACATGCCTTTCCGTCCGGGGAGGGCTGTCCCCCAGAACACGAAGCGATGCCAGACTGGAAAGAGCCAGTCACGCCGGTACCGGTAACGATCTGCCCCTGGGAGGGAGTTGGCGATGATACCGGGATCAGCAGATCATGCAGGTGTGTGCCCAGATAGCCCAGGCCAGCCAGAATAGCAAGGACAACGACTGCTGTCCCTATACGTCCCAGCCAGCGCTTGCCCGCCCCCGGCTCCCGG
>JAJZMA010000263.1 GCA_021850405.1 bacterium | reverse complement strand
GGGAAACCAACTCCTCCTGACGAACACCTTGCATGTACCGGGTACTGCGCACACACAGGATAAGGTCTGCGCGATCCAGCTGCGGTAGTGCCTCCATCTCGGTCCTGACCCTTCCAGTAAAATGCGAGAGCGCAGCCAGGGCCGCCCCCTCATCTGCCTGGACCTCTCTATATACCTGCTCCAGTCCAAACCACCTGGTCACACCGGATGCTGTGACTGAGATTCCAAAATCCTTGCCGGGAAGAACAAGCCACTCTGACCGCTGGGAAACGAGCTGATTAATAACGCGCTCGACAAACTGCGCCCTTGCGCCCCTCCCCCCGGACCTGCCTGCCGTCATCACCAAACCTCCATCCCGCAGCAGCTGACCCGAACAGCCTCAGCATGGCGCCCACGCTCGTGCAGCCCACTTCGGGGACTGTGATCGCCAGCTGCCAGACCTACCCACACGGCCCCCTGCACAGACAAGGGCTGCTTATGCTTACAGGATAGCGATTCTTACCCGCACCGACATTAGCCCTGGCGATGATGGCAGTCTGTGCCGCAGGATCACTGGCTCAACGGAACCTCGAAGACCACCCCTAAACCCTGCTTGTCACATAGTCGAGCAGCACATACTCTCCCAGCCGTTCAGGTCGTGCCAGAAAGGTTCTTCCAGAGTTAATCCGTGAGATACGCTCAACAAAGCCAACCAGCTCTGGACTGTCATCCAGCATGAAAGTGTTGATCCGTATCCCTGCACGGGTGCAGCGGACAACTTCTGCCAGTGTGTGGGTCAGTGTTGCCGGAACCGGCGGATAGGCAAAAAGCGCCCTTCCTCCCTCCATGTGTGCAGTCGGCTCGCCATCAGTGACAAGAACCACCTGGCGGGTAGCGCCCTTCTCCCTGGCAAGCAGCCTTCTGGCGATAGAAAGGGCATGCTCTATATTGGTACCGTAAACAAACTCTTCCACCGAGAGCTGCGAGAGCGCAGACGACGGTATCTCCCGGGCAACATCAGCAAAGCCAACAGTATGAAATGCGTCACGGGGAAACCGGTTGCGCACCAGGGCATCCATGGCCATGGCCAGCTTCTTGGCTGCAGAAAAATAGCCACGAAGAGGCATCGACCTGCTCATGTCGAGCAACAGGACAGTTGCTACCCGAACAGAGGCAGCCCGTTCATACACCATAAAATCACCTGGATCAAGTTCGACCCGCCGATCCCTTGCCTGCCCACGCGCCACGGCAGCCGACAGGCTCACAACTATGTCCACATCAAAGGCAGCTCCATCTGCATAGGGGACTACTCTCTCCCCCCGGTCCGGTGACAGTCCGGTCCTGTCCAGGAGCGGATGCTCACCAGTGAGCACCGCGTCCAGCTTCCCAAAAATATCCTTTAGCGCAGTATCTCCCAGCAGCCGCATCGCTGCTGGTGAAAGCCGAAACCCATTCCCCGTTCCAGTCAACAGGCCCAGCCTTTGCAGGCGGGATGCCAGCTTCGCCCATGCATCCAGCGAAAAAAGCGCAGGCTCCCCCAGCAACCCACCCAGCTGCTTGCGAAGTTCTTCTGGAAGCTCTATCCCTTCCGCACAGCCACGTATTGCCTCCCGCAGCTGGGCCAGCCTGGAAGCACTGCCCAGCGCAGACCCCAGGGCAGCGACCTCAGCGCTTTCCCCGTTGCCTTTCCCAGAAAATGATCCGCCGCTGCCACTGAGCCCGCTGCCTTCTCCTAAAGACCCAGGAGTGGCAGATGGGATTCCCTCCTGCGAGGCGGCCTGGGCCTTCCCGGAAGCCTTCCCTCCCTCCTGCGATGCGAGCTCCTCTGCACCTTCCCCTTTCCCCGATCCATCGGAAAATGGGGGGGCACCTGCTGCGCCAGTATCTGCGCCCTTGTCCATAGCCGGCCGCGAGCTTCTCTCCAGACCTGTCCCGGCGCCAGGTATGACCGCCTGCAGTTGCTCCAGCAACTCATCTATGCCGTACACTGGATTGTCGGCTGCATCTCTCCATCCCGTAGCGTAGAGCTGCTCCCACGCTTTAGCTGCATCTGCACCGGCAAAGACACTGCGAGCAAGAGCGTCGAGGGCATCCTCAACAGCTACCGGCCTGGGGCCCCCTGCAAAACGGCTATATGCTACCTGCACCTCTACCTGCGATAGGTTGAGCCGGAAGATACAGTTGCACGCGATAGCTTCCTGGCAAGATAAAGCCCTTCCAGAAGAAACTCCACCATCGCGGAAACCTCGCCTGCTGACATTTGCCGCCCGGCAAAAGGAGGTAGCCATCCCTGTGGATTATCCAGCAGGGCGGCGGACTCCATATACGTCCCGGGTGGAATCTGTTCGCCACACTCTATGGCCAGGCTCGCACTGACAAACGGAGCGAGCAGCCTGTCCCATTCCGACTCAGGAATCATCTGCTGGAAAACCGAGAAGATGGCAGAATCCACCAGTGTGTCCATGACCGCATCCTCGCCCTCTGCCTGCCAGCCATCCAGTTCCAGTTTTCCAGCCATGGAGGAGCGCAAAGCCCAGATGTCGCAGATCCGCACAGCAGGAGACTCCTCCTGCTGGATTGCAGCGCGCCGTACAGCATTGGCACAGACCGTCTCGTAGTTATCTATCGTGAACCTTACAGAGACACCACTTTTCTGGTTTATCCTGGAGTCCAGGCGCGCCAGTCGTGTAAGCTCTGCCACTATCTTTGCAACATACGGCGGAACAGTGACAGCAGGCAGTGGCGGCACAGCTGCCTCTTTCTCTACCACTGCCAGCTCAGCAACAGTGTCAGCAGGATAGTGCGTGCGCACCTGGGTCCCGAACCGGTCCTTCAGGGGGGTAATGATCCTGCCCCGGTTGGTATAGTCCTCCGGATTTGCAGTAGCCACGACAAAAAGGTCCAGCGGCAACCGGATGACATGTCCCCTTATCTGGATGTCACGCTCCTCCATCGCTGAAAGCAGGGCTACCTGCAGCCGCTCCGCCAGCTCAGGCAACTCGTTTATGACAAAAATTCCTCGGTTTGCCCGCGGCAGCAAGCCAAAATGGATCGTCTTCTCATCCGCCAGGTAGCGACCTTCCGCCACCCGGATCGGGTCTATCTCTCCCACGAGATCTGCCACAGTGGTGTCGGGCGTTGCGAGCTTCTCCACGTAGCGCTCCTCTGGCGTAATCCACACCACCGGAAGAGCGTCTCCCAGCGTCTCAGCCTTTTCCCGACAGAACGCACACACAGGAAAAAACGGATTGTCGTGAATCTCACAACCCTCCACTGCTGGTACCAGTGGATCCAGCAGGGTGGCGAGCTGACGTGCAATCCTGGATTTTGCCTGCCCTCTCTCTCCCAGCAGGACCGTGTCGTGGCCTGCCACAAGAGCAGTCGCAAGTGTGGGCAAAACTGTCTCCTGATAGCCGGCAAGCCCATCGAGCAGCGCCTCACCCCGCGCAAGCCGGGCCAGCACATTATCCCGCAGCTCCTGCCTTACTCCCCGCGAAGGAGTATAGCCAGAGCTTTTCAACTCGCCCAGGGTCGTAGCCACACCGGCGCTCATCACCCTGCCCTCTACCGTAATCGCCAAAACTAAAGCCCGCCTCCAGATGGAGAGCGCCGCCAGTGGGCTGTCTGTACAAACTCAGCTCGCGGCACTCGGTTCCCCTTGCCTCAAATTACCCGATTGGGCAGCGCCCAGGCTAGCCCCGGTTCCACCACCCGCATGCACTGCCCCTGTCGCAGGTTGCACGTCACGAATCAAAAGCTGCATGCGCTCCTCGCCGCGCCAGCGGTTAACCGAGAGTGTGCCACACAGGTCCACAATGCGCCCAGGATAAAGATGCACGGCAAGACCAGGACGGTTAAAGGCGACTGCCTCGAGAAAATTCCCGGCTCCTCCAACTGTCATCCGCACATGCGCATCACCAGCGCCAAAGCAGCGGGACTCGACAATTTCACAGCCCATAAAGGCCACCAGCGGCTCAGCATTTCCCTGGCCAAACGGCTCCAGTGCAGCGACCTGCTCCATAAGGTGGGCATTAGCTTCTCCGAGCGGCAGGGTGATGTCTATCCTGAAGACACGCTCCCTGGATCTGCCCTTCCACCGCTGCTCCACCGCTGCCAGAATTGCCTCCGTAAACTCCGGAAAGTGCTTCTCCTCCAGACTGAATCCCGCCGCCAGCTTATGCCCTCCATATCGCAGCATGGTAGAGGCTGCCTGGTCCAGCACATCCACCAGATGAATGTCACCAGCAGAGCGGGCTGAGCCCTTGGATTCATGCGGATCCAGCGACGCTATGAAAGCTGGGCAGCCGTAGCGCTCGGCAAGGCGCCCTGCCACCAGTCCCACAATCCCCATGGGCCAGGACCTGTCTCCCAGCACTATGGCAGGCGCCTCCTCCATTTCTTCCACCCTGGCTTCAGCTGCCTCCAGCGCCTTAGCGAGAGCCGTCTTGCGCTCCTGGTTCTGCAGCTCCAGCTGCTGCGCAAGTGCATGGCATTCGTCAGGATCCTCGGAAAGGCACAGCTCCAGCGCCCGGCGGGCATCCTCCATCCTGCCTGCCGCATTGATGCGGGGGGCAAGACCATAGGCGACATCAGTTGCACGTAGCGTTGCCGCTGAAATGCCTCCTACGGCACAGAGGGCG
>JAJZMA010000135.1 GCA_021850405.1 bacterium | reverse complement strand
AAGCGCCTTTACTCTGTGGAGCAGTACAAGGAGCAGATTGCACTGGCAAGGAGCATGGTGCCGGGCCTGGCGATATCAACTGACATTATTGTTGGTTTTCCAGGGGAGACCGACGAGGAGTTTGAGGAGACTGTGCAGCTCATGCAGGAGATAAAATTTGATGTTGTGCATATGCAGGCCTATTCTCCCCGTCCTGGAACAGCTGCAGCGCGCAGGAGCGATGATGTTCCCATGGAGGAGAAAAAGCGGCGCCTGGCCAGGCTGCTCTCCATCTCGCGCGATTCTGCGCTGGCCGCCAACCTGGCACAGGTAGGTAGAGTTGCAGAGGTATTGGTAGAAAGACTGCCGGAAGAGGGTTCCATGGGCTTTGGACGAACCCGCCAGAATCGTGTTGTGCGTTTTTCTGGCACTGCCAAAGTAGGCACTCTCGCCAGCGTGCAGCTCCAGTCAGCAACCGTTTCCCACCTTGTGGGAACAGTAACAGTGGCGCCTGTCGGGGAATCGTGACAGTCGCTGGCAATTCTGCGGCTCCTGCCAGCTCAGCAATTAAAGGAGAGAGTCGGCTGCTTGCGGACTATGAGGCTGTGTGCGCGCAATATCCGGAATGTCTTGTACTTGTGCGGCTTGGGGATTTCTTCGAGCTTTTCGGTGATGAGGCTGTCCGTGCCGCCCCCATCCTTGGAGTAACCCTCACGGGACGCAATCTTGGCAAGGCAGGCAGGGTTGCAATGTGCGGAATACCGCACCATGCCGCAGCCACATACATGCGCCGCCTGCTCCGCGCGGGGGAGAGTGTTGTCCTCTGGGACCAGGTTGAGACGCCGCCAGATGAGCAGAGGCGCAGCGGGATGCGAAGGGAGATTGCCCGGATACTTACGGCTGGGACCATTCTGGAGCCTGAACTCATCGACGGTGATGATTCCGAGAGCTGTCTTGCAGTCTTCGTAGCTGCGGATCTCCTTGGGTTCGCCCAGCTCGATGTCAGCACCGGCCAGCTCTTGTTGCAGGAGCTGCCGTTTATCGCGGGTGATCCATCTGCTGCCATCCTGGATGAGTGCGAGCGGACAGGGTGTGTTGAACTGCTGCTGCCAGAGGGGGTGCAGGCGCCAGCCACGCTCCGTGGAGCACCACATCATCTGCCCGGAGCGCTCTTTGATCCAGCAGGCGCGCTCGCCAGGATAACTGCATTTTGTGGTGTCGGTACTGTGGCTGGATACGGGATAGCTGAGGTCTCGCCTGCAGTTCGGGCCGCCGGTGCGGTCCTTGCCTATGCTGAGAGAAACAGGATCACATTCCCGGAAGGCTCCCTGCGGCTGGAGGTGGCGACGGCAGGTCCAGCACTGACAGTTGATGGCAATGCCCTGGCTAACCTTGAGGTGCTTCAGACCAGAAATGGTCAGGGAAAGAGTCTCCTGCAGCTGCTGGATGTGACCCGCACTCCGATGGGGAGGCGGCTGCTCCGCGTGCGCCTGGCACAGCCTTCATCCCGGCTGGCTGATATAAGAAGGCGGCTGGACTCGGTAGATTCGCTGGTACACAATGCGGATCTGCGGGAGCAGTTGCGCGCTACACTGGCTGAGGTTCCAGACCTTGAGCGCGTCGCGCTGCGCTGTTTGCGAGGTACAGCAACGCCTGCTGATTTGCTGGCCCTTGCACGCGGTCTATCCCATCTTCCTGAGCTGCACCGGCAGACTGACGGGGTGGGCGGTGAGGTAGAGGAGAGTCTGGACCGCTGCTTTTCCGATAACGGCTTTCTGCCAGCTGTTGCAAGCCGGGTTTTTTCATTCCTGGTGGAAACACCGCCGGTCGCATTCCGGGAGGGCGGATTTGTCGCACGAGGTGTGGATCCAGAGCTGGACCGCCTTTTCGCTCTTGCGTCAGGAACCAGCGATGAGCTTGCCGCCCTTGAGGTGGCCGAACGGGAAAGTACAGGCATAAAGGCTCTTCGGGTGGGGTACAACCGGATCGCAGGCTACTACGTGGAGGTGCCTGCTGCACAGGCACCGCTCGTGCCCCAGCACTATGTGCGCAAGCAGACACTCTCTGGTGCAGAGCGGTTTTCCACCGAGAGGCTCGCAAGGCTGGAGGCTGAGATCGTGACTGCCAGGCAGGCGATGACAGCACTGGAGCTACGGCTCCTTGCCCAGCTGGTAGCGGAGGTTGGCATGCACGCAAGGGCGCTCGCAGATATCGCATCTGCTGTAGCACTACTGGATGTTGCAGCTGCCCTGGCCAGTGTGTCGTGCAGCAATGGATGGGTGAGCCCGCTGGTGGATGACAGCTCTGCACTCGAAATTGTGGACGGCAGGCACCCGCTGGTAGAGGCATCGTTGGGCTCCCACCAGTTTGTTCCCAACTCCTGTTTTCTGGAGGGGGTGGATCGCCTGGGCGGGCAAGCTGGAAGGTTTCCGGCAATCGGATTGATCACCGGCCCCAACATGGGGGGCAAGTCTACCTATCTCCGCCAGACGGCATTGATAGTACTGCTGGCCCAGGTCGGTAGTCATGTTCCAGCGGGGAGCGCAAGGATTGGTGTGGTGGACCGTATCTTCACCAGGATAGGGGCCCATGATGACATTGCGGCTGGAAAGTCCACATTCATGGTGGAGATGACCGAGACTGCTACTATCCTGCATCGTGCAACTCCTCGCAGTCTGGTGATTCTGGATGAGGTGGGGCGCGGTACTGCGACGCTTGATGGAGTTGCCATCGCGCGTGCCGTAGTAGAGACACTTCATGACGATCCGAGATTGGGCTGCCGTACTCTGTTTGCAACCCACTTCCAGGAGCTGGCCCAGCTCGAACAGGAGTTGCCGAGACTTGCCAATTTCCAGGTAGGGGTAAGTGAGGAAGATGGAAAGGTAACTTTCCTGCACAGGATCTGCGATGGTGCAGCGGACCGTTCGTTTGGTTTGCATGTGGCAAGACTGGCCGGGTTGCCGCAGTCGGTGGTCCTCCGGGCGGCAACACTGATGGAGGAGATGCAGTACAGGGTGCTTGAGGAGGGAGAACATGCTGTCGCAGACAGCGCACCTGCATTCCTTGGCAGTAGTGCAGAGTCGCCCCCAGACCAGCTGCTGCTCGCCATCCCTCCGCCCCATCCGGTTGTGGACCTGCTGCTGAAGCTGGACATCGATTCGATAACTCCCCTTGACGCACTAAATACCCTTGCCAACCTGGCAGATCTTGCGGGCAGGGGCAGGTCTTGAGTCAGATTGCGTATCTTGCACCTGACGTAGCAGATGCCATTGCAGCAGGTGAGGTGGTGGAGCGGCCAGCAGCTGTAGTGAAAGAGCTGTGTGAGAACAGTATCGACGCCAGGGCAAAGAGCATATCAGTGTCGATCGAAGGGGGCGGGCTCACACTTGTTCGGGTTGCAGATGACGGTACTGGAATCGCTGCTGATGAACTGGAGCTGGCGGTTGCGCGCCATGCCACATCCAAGCTCCGCGCACGCGGCGACCTTGCCTCCATCGCCACTCTGGGCTTTAGGGGTGAGGCACTTGCCAGCATTGCTGCTGTGTCGGAGCTGAAACTGACTGCCCGGGCGCAGGGGGAGGAGGTGGGTGCGACGATTCATGTTTCACACGGGCGATTTGTGTCAAAAGGGGTAGAAGGGCGTGCCCAGGGAACTACAGTGGAGGTACGGGATCTTTTTGCTACTACCCCCGCACGACTGAAGTTCCTGCGCTCCCCTCGCACCGAGGTGCAGCTGGTAGTGCGCACCGTACAGGAGCTGGCACTTGCCAACCACACAATCCGTTTTGAGTGCATGGTAGACGGGCGCCAGGCTTTCGCCACCCCAGGCGGCTCGGTTGAAGTATGCCTTCGGGCAGTCTTTGGGGTTGCGGCAGATGCCCTGCGCTTTTCTGCACTTGATGCTGGCGCATGGGATGGTCGCGAGCGGGAGGCGGTGCGCGCTTGGGTTTCTGTTCCTTCGAACCATCGGTCTACGCGCAGTGGGATAGTTCTTGTGGTGAATGGGCGCCGTGTCCACAACACGCGTCTGGTTGCTGCCGTTGAGGAGCCGTACAGGGGTTTGTTGCCGGTTGGGCGCCATCCATTTGGGCTGGTTTGCCTTGACGTTCCCTCGTCCACAGTTGACGTGAATGTCCACCCGACCAAGCGCGAGGTGCGCTTTGTGGATGAGGGGGCACTCTTTGGTCTTGTGGCCAGGTCTGCCTGGAATGCCCTGCAGGGAGTTGTTGGTCACAGCGAGGCAGTACCATCGCAGCCGGGGGGGTGGAGCGGTGGTACCAGTGCGGCAGCCCGCCCCGGTAACTGGAAACCTGCTTATCATGCACTCCACAATGCCATCACACGGGCCTACCCGGTCATGCCGGGGACTGACCCAGGCTCGCTCCGGCAGCAGGAGAGAGTTGCTGTGCTCCAGCCCCCTGGGAATTTTGCATCGAGCCAGAACCCGGTCGTACTGGAGGGGGATGCTGCGCTGCATTTTCCAGACACTCTGGGCCCAGGCGTGTCCGGTGCGAATCGTGTGGGAGATCCAGCAGAACTTTTGGGGCTGCGACCGGTGGAACAGGTAAACTCAACCTGGCTGGTGGCGGAGTATTCAGGCGGTATCGCTCTGGTAGATCCGCATGCAGCGCACGAACGCATCCTCTAT